>JAOZPW010000005.1 GCA_029932545.1 Thermoanaerobaculales bacterium
AATGTTGATGTGCGGCTTCGTCCTCTCAAACTTTTCCTTGGCCATAATGCCTCCCTCAGTTTCCCGGACTTAAAGAACTCGCGAGGTGACGAGCCCGCCCGGATTAACAATATGTGGAGCCCACGACCAGACTTGAACTGGTGACCCCGTCCTTACCAAGGACGTGCTCTACCACTGAGCTACGTGGGCTCGACGACTGATTCATGGAGCGGGAGACGGGACTCGAACCCGCGACCAACGGCTTGGAAGGCCGAGACTCTACCACTGAGTTACTCCCGCAAATCACACGTAAACATAAATGGTGCAGGCGGATGGGTTCGAACCACCGTAGGCAATATGCCGGCAGATTTACAGTCTGCTGCCTTTAACCACTCGGCCACGCCTGCACAAGAAACTCCTCAAATCGCTGTTGGAGCTGGCGATGGGACTCGAACCCGTAACCTGCTGATTACAAATCAGCTGCTCTGCCAATTGAGCTACGCCAGCTGATCCTGAAAAAACGAATCCCGCTAAATGTAAAAGAACACACCTCTGCCAGAGGCAGTGGGAGAGGGAAGGTACCACAGCGATGTGTGTGGTGCAAGCCTATTGGGGAGAAATTGGGGGGAAATTCTTGCCGTCGGGAACGGGGGCGAGACGGGCGGCAACGTATGAAATCAAGGACGCCCCTCTCAAACGGGCGTGCCGTACACAGGTTTTCCCTCCGGCAGATTTCCCGGTAGCTGCGCCGTTGCGGGAAAGGCTGTGTGGGGCAACCCGCGGGGAGCACCTCAGCAATCGAGTCTCGGCTAACGCCGTAGGCCGCCGAGGCCGTTTCCCTCAAGGGCGAGGACCTCCCAGATACTATAATGCCGCCCTTGAGGGAAATGCGCCGAGCTGGAGCGATCGGCAGCCATTCGATCAACGGTGGCCTCAAAGCGCTCCCGAAGGCCGGGGTTGGGGGACAGGGGGGGGGGCAGAACAGGGGCCGCATCGGCGAACAGCGGCAGATGGCAGCGGCCGTGGCAGAGGGCAGGGTCAGTTTCAGTGGACAGCATCAGGTTCAGTTGGCAGGTACAGCATCCGCGACAGTCAACAGCGGCAGCCCCCGTTCTTCATCCCCGGCCTTCGGGGTCGCTTTGCGCCCCGTCTCGGTGCATTTTCCGGAGGGGCAACATTTCAGGACTCGGGAGACAACCACCCCTCCTGAAAATGACCTCGGCGGCCTACGGCGTTAGCCAACACTCGTTCGCTGAGGGTCTCGCCGAGCGTTGCCAGGTGTCGACCTTCTTCGCATCGACGGCTCGATTGGGAGGTCTACCTGGTGAAGAAAGTCGCACCAGGCACGCGCCGTCGGAGAGGGGCGCTCTTGGTTTCTGAGGTGGTCGGTAACGATAACGGACTCGGGCTCGGGAAAACCCCACGAGATCCCTCGGTTTCCCGTAAATTAGGAGCCCTCCGTACACCCACTAGTCATCGCATAGAGCAACACACCCGTCGCAACGGAAACGTTGAGGCTCTCCACACCGGGCGTCATCGGAATGGAAACCCATTCGTCAATCCGGTGACGGGTTTTGGCACGGAGTCCACGTTCCTCGGAACCGACACACAAGACCCAACGCTCGGGGACCTTGACCTGCCTGAGGTTTTCGCCATTCGAGTCAGCACCGAAGACCCAATAACCCTCACCGGCTAAGCGAACGAGGACGTCAGCGGCGACCTTTGCTCGTATGAGAGGCACAGTGTGAATGTGGCCGGCGGCTGCTTTGGCGGCGGCCCCGCCCAGGGGCGGCGCCTGGGGCCCAGCGATGATCAGTCCGTCCACTGCAAATGCCGCGGCTGAACGAATGGCCGCCCCTAGATTGTGGGGGTCGGCTACATCATCCAGGAGCAAGAGTCTTCCCGGTCGGCCTTCGGGAGCAATCAAGTCATCGATCTCTCGCAGCACCACAGGTCCGCTCCTGGCGGCACACCCGTTGTGAGGAACTGATCCGGCGACATCCCTGAGTTTCCCGGAGGGCACGAAGCGGACATCCACACCCCTCCCTCTTGCCTTCGACACGATTGTCCGGACCCGAGAATCCCGACGTCCGTCTTGAATCAACACCACCTCGACCACCTGGCCACTCTCCAGGAGACCAAGTACCGCATGAAAGCCGACGACCCAATCTGCTTCATTCATCAGTCATCCCTTCCATCAGGATAATGGCCATACATGCCAGGCCCTCACCCCGTCCGGTCCAGCCTAATCCCTCGGTGGTCGTCGCCTTGATGTTGACGTCCTCAGACTCGATGCTCAAGAGGGCAGCCAGGGCCATCCTCAACCGGTCACGATGTGGACCGATTCGTGGGCGCTCTCCAACCAAAGTGACGTCACAGTTGACCGGTGTTAGACCTCGGCTGAGGGCCAGCGTCAGGGCGTGATCCAAAAAGACCTTGGAATCCGCATCCTTCCACTGAGGGTCCGAGGGCGGAAAATGCTGTCCAATGTCACCCGCCCCCGCAGCCCCAAGGATCGCATCCGTGGTTGCGTGCAAAACAACGTCAGCGTCAGAGTGGCCTTCAAGGCCGATCTCCGACGGCAGGATCTCTCCGCACAGAACCAGGGGCCGGCCGGACCGGATACGGTGGACGTCGAATCCCTGACCTACTCGAATGGATGTCATTGGCAACCCCTTTGGGCGCTGTCAGCTATCAGCTATCAGCTATCAGCTCAAGCCTAACAGCTTTCCCGGTTACCGTCGCTCAGTTTGCGCTGCCAGAAATCTACCGATCGACGACCATCGCCCGAATGACTGCGAGATCACCCTCGGTCGTCAATTTCGGATTGGGATATTTGGCGGCCACGGTGATCACGGACATGCCGAGACTCTCCAGGAGGGCCGCTTCATCAGTCCACTCGCCCTCAGAATCGCCGGCATCCCAGGCCCGGAGCAAGGCCTCAAGTCTAAAAACCTGGGGAGTCTGCGCCAGGAGGACAGCCTGCCGGGGAATCGTTTCAAGAACCACTCCCCGGGCATCAACTCGTTTGACCGTATCGGCAGCAGGTTGACCGAGAATACACCCGTCGGCGTTCCCCAACCCCTCGACGACCGCCCGAATATCTGACGGATGTACCAGTGGTCTGCCCCCATCATGGATGGCCACTATCTCGACTCCCAGTTCGGCAACGGCCTCAACTCCCCGCCGGACACTGTCCTGCCGACGGGCGCCCCCCTCAACACAGCAAAGGGCATCCCCTTCGACCTCCAGCCGTTCGCGCCAGAAGAGCAATCTGTTGGCAGGGACCACCACCGACAAAGGCGCCGAAGGGAATGTCTGCCGAAGGGCGAACAGGGAACGCTCGAGTACGGTTGTGGTTCCAAGCTGTTCGGCCAGCTTGTCGCCACCGAAGCGCTCTCCACGCCCGCCCGCCACACAGACGATGCCGATATTGGGGCTATTTAGCACTCACACTCCAACCGGCTTGCGGAAAAACTGTCGGACACTCATGGTTGGCTCGTGGGACTGAGAGCTGACAGCTGACAGCTGACAGCAACCGGCAAAGCCGGCTCAAACCTCCATAACTTC
Source organism: Thermoanaerobaculales bacterium (assembly GCA_029932545.1). Lineage (GTDB taxonomy): Bacteria > Acidobacteriota > Thermoanaerobaculia > Thermoanaerobaculales > Sulfomarinibacteraceae > DAOWGJ01. Next base: position 3,550 of record JAOZPW010000005.1, read on the forward strand.
CTTCTCCTTGACCTGGAGAACCTCTTCAATCTTACCGATATAGGTATCGGTCAGCTTTTGAATTGCCTCGAGGCCATCGTGCATCTGGTCCTCGGAAACCTCTTTGGCTTTTTCCAACTTTTTGACCGACTCATTGCCATCCCGCCTTACCTGACGAATGGCATTCCGGGCGCCTTCACCGGTTTCGTGAGCGACCTTGACCAACTCCTTGCGCCTCTCTTCGGTCAACTGTGGAATGTTCAACCTGATGGCCTTGCCGTCGTTGTTGGGCGTCAGGCCGAGGTTGGACTTGAGGATTGCCTTTTCCACAGCAGCCAAGACTTTGGGTTCCCAGGGTGCGACCTGGATCGTAGTCGAATCGGGAACCGACAGGGACGCCACCTGGTTTAACGGGGTCGGGCTACCGTAGTAATCGACACTGATCCCGTCGAGAAGGCCCAAGGTGGCCCGCCCGGTTCGGAGTTTTGCCAAGTCCTCCCTGAATACATTCAGGGCACTCACCATCCGACCCTCAACATCTGTTTCGATTGTTCTCAACTCTTGACTCATTTGTCCTCCTCGGGCCCGATGAGAGATCCTATTTCTACTCCCATGACCACATCTTTGAGAATACCAGCTTTCCGGATGTTGAAAATCTGGATTGGAATTCCGTTCTCCATACAGAGGGAAATAGCTGCCGCATCCATTACCTTCAGGTTATCTCTCAGCACACGGTTATAGGTCAACCGCGCCAGCAGGCAGGCCGTTGGATCCTTTACGGGATCGGCGGTGTACACACCGTCAACCTTGGTAGCCTTCAACAAAACGTCTGCTTGAATTTCGTTGGCCCTCAGGGCTGCCGCAGTATCTGTGGTGAAAAACGGATTCCCCGTCCCTCCACCAAAAAGAACGATCCGGCCCTTCTCCAGGTGCCGGATCGCCCGTCTGCGAATGAAGGGTTCCGCAACCTCCTGGAGAGAAATAGCCGTCTGGACACGTGTTTCAATGCCACACTGTTCCAGCGCCGAAGACATGGCCAGGGCATTGATGATCGTCGCCAGCATTCCCATATGATCACCGGTCACTCGATCGATACCCTGGTCCTGGGCCGAGACTCCCCGAATGATGTTGCCGCCCCCGACGACCACCGCCATTTGCACCCCGAGGGAATGAACATCCGCCAATTCCGCCGCAATGGTCTTGACGACCTCCGGGCTGATCCCAAAGGCCTGATCACCCATCAGGGCCTCTCCGGAGAGTTTGACCAGAATCCTGCCGTACTTGGGTTTCGCACCTGTCATTGAATACCGCCCATCTTCTTTCCCTTCAGCCGAACGATGATACAGGAAAAACACTCAAGCCGAATTTCGGCAGGGGCAGCAAACAGCGTCCGGGCCAGTTGACAGCGGCAGATACAGTTGGCAGGTACAGCGTCAGACGGCAGCATCCACGACAGTCAACAGCGCCGGACAACACTCATCAGATCCAAGCCGATACACCGGTGGCAAAGTGCTGTCACTGTTGGCGCTTCATGGCCGGGGAACCCCAAGGTCTCGGCAGATCTTTGCTGCCAGAATGTTCTTGATCTCCGTATGGCGCGGGATTGCGGAGCGACGGTTCTGCTGCGGGTTGTGCCACCAGGAATGACGGCTACCTTCCCTCAAGAGTTCGCAACCCTGGCGCCGGAGGTGCCGAAGCAACTCCCTGCGCTTCATACGGCGATGTGTTCTTCGGTGAAATGATCTCCAGCCGCCAGGCGGGCTTCCTGACGATTGAATTCAAGCGCTTCGGACAACACTTCCCGAAGGCTTTGGAGGAGTTCTTCTTTCGACCTTTCCTGGCAGTTGACCCCTGGGACCTCTTCGATCCAGCCAATCCACCAATCGCCGTCCTGCTTGATCACTGCAGTGTAGTTCTGGTCCATCACTACTCCTCTCACGGCCTGAGTTCGGTTTGCAATCTCATGCAACCAGGGTGGACCTCATCGGTCCCTTAGATTCAGTCGCCAATTCCCGGCCACTATGATACCAGCAGGTGGCTGGCCCTCGACCACGGTTGGCCCGGCGGTTATTCGGTTATTCCCTTTCATGAACACAACGAAGGACATCATCGGCATTTGCCCACGGCGCCAATCTCTCATTCGCGCTCCAGGCGGCCGGGATTGAGGGGCGTGCAAATCCAGGGCTGTGAGTCGTTGGCCGGAACCGGGACAGTGGACAGAGTCAGCGGCAGAGACAGGTTCAGATTACAGCGTCAGACTGCAGCATCCGCAACAGTCACCAGCGTCGGCGGCCGGGGCGGCGGTGGTTCAACGGCCCCGCAAGCATGGTAACCACCGTGTCGTTCACGGATGAGAGGCGATGGTCTGGCGGTTGCTCCAACGAGCCAACCACATTAGACGTGTTACCCATGTCTTTAGAACGTTGTGTTACCCATGTCTCCGGGTCATACCGCCGCTGTCCCAGCCGCTGTTTCCTGCCGCCGCCGCTGATGCTGACCTGGCGAGGACCTCATATTCCACGAGCGCCCCCCAGGCAGGCCGGGCACCCCACAAAAAAAACACCCGCCGTTCCGGCGGGTGTTGTTCAATCTGAAAATCTACAACACCCTCAGGCGCCCTCTCCCAGTTGGTAGCGGACAAACGACACGATGGTCGCATCCGGCCCACAGGTATTCTTCAAGAATTCCCCGACCGAGACCGAGGAGTCCTTGGCAAAGGCTTGAGCCAGCAGGACCTCCTGCACGAAGAACTTTTCCATCTTCCCGGAGACCATTTTTTCGGCGATGTGCTCGGGTTTCCCCTGTTCGATCGCCTGCCTCATCGCAATTTCTCTTTCGGTCGCCAGAAGGTCCTCAGTGACTTCCTCGCGAGCAACAAAGCGTGGGGCACTCGCAGCGATGTGCAGGGCCACATCGTGGAGAGCCTCTTCGGTGACGGCGCTGCTTCCCTCGACGACAACACCCATTCGACCACCCATGTGAATGTAGGAGGCCAGCAAGTGTCCTTCTCCGGCATTGACCACCGTGCACTGGTTGAGCACGATGTTCTCGCCGATCGAGGCAACCATCAAGGAAATCGATTCCTCAACTGTATGTGCGGAATCACCGGACATCGGTTGGCTCTTGAGTTCGTCAACCGAGCCGGCGCCACTCTCAAGCGTCTGCTGGACCAAAGTATCCGCAAAGTCTCTGAAATTGGGAAGCTTGGATACCGGCTCCGTCTCGCAGTTAAGCTCGAGGATCGCCCTGCGGCCGGCATCACCAACGATCACGACCACGCCGTCATTGGCGGCACGATGCGCCCTCTTAGCTGCAGCCGCCAACCCCTTGGTTCTGAGATATTTGATCGCCTCATCCATGTCGCCGTCAACCTCAACCAGGGCCTTTTTGCAATCCATCATTCCGGCGCCTGTGCGCCCCCGCAGTTCTTTTACCGCTGCTGCTGTTATCGCCATATCACACCTCTTTAAAAAAAGGCCGAGCGCAGGGTGCGCCCGGCCCATAGAAATCAATTATTCGACTCTCAGGCCTTTGTCGTTGCCTCTTCCACCGGAGACTCAACTGTTTCCTCGGATGCCGCCGCCTCTTCAACTGCCGTGATCGGTTCCGGCTCCGGAGCAACTTCGACTCCCTCAACTGCCGCAACGGGTTCCGGAGCAGCTTCTTCGGGCGCCACAGGCTCTTCGGCTACAGGCGCTTCGTCAGCGACCGGCTCCTCGGACTGGGCTGGTTCTTCTTCCGAAACCACAGAACTCTCGGCACCTTCCGGACCGACAAATTTTCTGTCGGACAGATTCAGACCTTCGAGAATATTGTCGGCAATCCGAGACGTAAACAACCGAATGGCCCGAATGGCATCGTCGTTGCCCGGAATCGGGTAATCGACGTCTTCCGGATCACAATTGGTGTCGACAACTGCAATCACCGGAATTCCAAGACGATTGGCCTCTTTGATCGCAATGTGCTCGTGCTCGGTATCGATAACGAACAGAGCCTCCGGGAGACCCTCCATGTCCTTGATCCCACCGATCGCACGTTCCATCTTCTTTCTCTGGCGCTCGAGACCGATGCGCTCCTTCTTGGTCAGACGGCTGTCTTCGTTGGCCAATGCGACTTCGATCTCCTTGAAGCGCGTAATGGACTTCTTGATCGTGTCGAAGTTGGTCATCGTTCCACCGAGCCAGCGGTGGTTCATGTAAAACATGCCGCAACGGGTAGCTTCTTCCTTGATCGTGTCCTGCGCCTGGCGCTTGGTCCCAACGAACAGGACGTTGCGGCCATTGGTCGCCAGTTCGCGAACGAATTCTGCAGCTTCCTCGAAATATTTCAGGGTCTTTTGCAGGTCGACAATGTGAATGCCGTTGCGCTTTCCGAAAATAAATGGTTTCATCTTCGGATTCCAGCGCCGAGTTTGATGCCCAAAGTGGACTCCCGCTTCGAGCAATTCTTTCATCTGAATCGTGGCCACTACGCTCTCCCTTACCGCTTGGAGAATTGGAAGCGCTTCCGCGCTTTAGGCTGTCCAGGCTTCTTGCGTTCCACCTTACGGGCGTCACGGGTAAGAAAACCGCCGGCTTTCAACTGCGGGCGAAACTCACCGTTGTATTCGAGGAGAGCCCTCGAAATCCCGTGGCGGATCGCTCCAGCCTGTCCTGTAGAACCTCCGCCGTCAACGTTGACCAGGATGTCAAACTTGTCCTGGGTCTCGGTCAACAGCAGCGGCTGTCGAATCACCATTTTCAGCACTCGGTTGGGGAAGAAATTGTCGAAATCGCGACGATTGACGACAATCTTCCCGGTACCCGGCCGGAGGTAGACACGAGCCACCGCGGTTTTGCGGCGCCCGGTTCCGTAATATTGGATCTCAGCCACGATGTCCCCCTATCGACATCACAAAGTCATCGTTTTCGGCAGCTGGGCCTGGTGCGGATGCTCCGGACCTGCGTACACCTTGAGTTTGCGGAGCAACTTGCGCCCCAAACGATTCTTGGGAAGCATGCCCCAGACCGCCGAACGAATGACCCGCTCGGGATATTTGTCCAGCCGCTCACGGAGAGTCTCTACTTTCAGCCCACCCGGATATCCGGAATGCCTGTAGTAGAGCTTGTCTTCCATTTTACGGCCGGTCACTGCAACCTTGCCCGCGTTGAGCACAATCACGAAATCGCCGGTGTCGAGATGAGGGGTGTACTCGGGCTTGTGTTTGCCCCGCAGTACCCGCGCCACCTCAGTTGCCAAACGCCCCAAGATCTTGTCTGAGGCATCAACCACCAGCCATTCGCGAGAGATCTCATCCTTTTTCGGAATATAACTACGCATCTTTAATCCCCACACAAGGACTTACCCTGTAGACACAGGGGAGCCGGACTCTACCCGAGCCCCCTCCAGGTGTCAAGTAGTGGTTACTGAGCCCCGTGGGGGCAGGCTCTTTTCGGGGTTTCCCGCCGACAGTTGTTGGTTCTGCGGCAAGGGAATATCGGTCACCGAACCCGAAGCCAGCCAAACATGAAGGGCCTCACCAACGACCTGCACCGCCACGATCCGAAGCTGGACCTCCGGTGGAATCCAGGTTCGTAGATCGACCACGACAACATCCGAGCCCGGAAGAACAGTCACCCGGTCGGGCATGATCTCCTGGAGGGTCCTGAGGACCGCGATCCTTGGAACCGGAAGGCCACCCAAAGCCCTCAGATGTCCCAGACGAAAACCCAGGCGACGGTGACGGAGCCTGATCTCCCTCAATTCCACCCGAACCCTCATCGAGACGGACTTCCAGTGGACTCGAACAACCAGGGCAAGTCTGTCGTCCTGTCCATCCAAGTCTGGGTTCGACAGAGCTTCCACCTCGGCCAGACGCAGCCTGAGAATCCGCTCGATTGTTGGGATGTCAAAAACAACATGGAGATCGTCCCATCGGACAAGCGGGGCGGATACGTAAGGAATAGTCATTGCAGAGATGATCATAGCGGGTTCTAGAGCTCGAAACTGGAAACCGCCGGACTGAGGCCGAATCCGCGGTGGGATTGACCGGACAGGGAGGGGCCCTGGAATCATATATGACTTTCATTCGCTTTATTTGAGGCTTGTCACGAACGGGCTCTTGTTGGTGTCAACCGCCAAAAAAACCGATAAGCTGAACCCCAAACTGAACACCATTTTCAAGATGACCTCAGACGTTGCCTTTCTAGTTTCTAGTTTCGAGTTTCCAGTTTCTGATCGAACCTTCCCTGCGCTACACTACTTCCGATGATCGATCCACAAAGCCTTCTTGATGTTATTGAACGCTTTTCCGGCGCCCGGGCCATCCTCTACGGAGACCTGGTTTTGGACCGCTTTATTCTCGGAACCCCCAAAAGGATCTCTCGAGAAGCGCCGGTCATCATCCTCCGCCATGAACGTCAGGAGGATATCGCCGGCGGCGGGGCCAATGCCCTGGCCAACCTGGCCTCCCTTGGAATCCAGGTTCAACCGGTGGGAGTCGTCGGAGACGATGAACCGGGCCGGTCACTCGTAAGCCTGCTGGGCAGACAGGGTATCGACACCACCAGAATCGTCACGGTGTCCGATTTCCAAACGCCAACCAAGGTCCGGATCCTTGGGGGCGGCGCCTCGTCACTCAAACACCAGGTAGCGAGGTACGACATCGAGGACGAGCTTCCCGCCGAAGGGAATTGCATGACTCTCTTGGCCGAGAACCTGGCGGCCGCGGCCCTGGATACCGATGCGGTCGCAGTCTCGGATTACGGCTACGGAACGGTCACTGCCGAAATTCTGTCGGCCGTCGAAGGCTCTCGGAACTCGGCCCGCTGGACCTGTCTGGATTCCAGGTACCGGATCGGATTGTTTCCAGGCGTCGACGGTGTGACACCCAACCTTGGGGAGCTGGAAGCGTGGGCCGGAAAAACGTTGAAAACTGACGAGGCCGTGTCGGAGGCCGCCGAGGGCCTGCGGATGACCCTCGGCGCCCGATTCGTCCTGGCCACCCGTGGAAACAGGGGCATGACTCTCGCAGAAGTTGGGCGCCCCGCCATACACATCCCAGTTTTCGGGACCGATGAGGTCGCCGACGTCACCGGCGCCGGAGACACGGTACTGGCCGTTCTTGTCGCCTCTCTCGCGGCCGGCGCCACTCCCGGAGAGGCCGCCGTATTGGCCAATATCGCCGGTGGCCTGGTTGTCATGAAACTGGGAACCGCAACCATCAACGCCGACGAATTGAGCCGGGCCGTGCATTCGCTGCAAAGCCATTCGTGATGTCCGTTCAACCCAATCCGATGGCCAAACTGAGGTCGCTCGAACAGATCAGCGAAGACTGCAGACTGTGGCGTAAGGACGGCTTGACCATCGCCTTGGTCAACGGCGCCTTTGACCTCCTGCACGTCGGCCACCTCCGGTATCTGACCGACGCATCTCGCCAAGGGGACTGTCTAATCGCCGCCGTCAACACCGACCATAGTGTCCGAAGTTCGAAAGGCCCCTCACGGCCGATCATTCCCCAGGCAGAACGAGTGGAAATTCTCGCCAACCTTGCCATGATCGACGCAATCGTATTGTTCGACACGCCGACGGTTGCCCCAATTCTCGAAATCCTCAGGCCAGATGTCCACGCGAAAGGTACGGACTACACAGTCTCGACAGTGCCCGAACGGGAAGTCGTCGAAAGCTACGGCGGTCGGACCGTCATCTGCGGTGATCCCAAAGACCACGCAACCACCGATGTCCTCGGAACGATACTCGAACGATTCGGACCCGATTAATGCGGTTGGCCCTGATTCGCCTTTCCGCCCTGGGCGACATCATTCACACCTGGCCTCTGGCACAGTCCCTGCGGGACAATCGGCCTGACCTGCACCTGACCTGGGTGGTCGAGGAGCCCTTTCGGTCCCTGGTCGATGGCCATCCAGCGGTCGACTCCGTGATCACGGTGGCGACCAAACGGTGGCGCAAAGCGCCCTTCGCACCCCAAACCCGGGCGGAGACCGATGTCGTCATGACTCAACTTCGAGAACTGGCCCCGGACCTGGCCCTGGATTCCCAGGGTACTTTCAAATCAGCCTGGATCACCCGGTGGACCGGCGCCGGCAAACGGATCGGTCTGGCTCGACCATGGCGGCGCGAACTCCTTCCCGGCCTTGTCTATACCCAGGTCCTGCCCGGCTCGCGGACGCAACCCCACGTCGTCGCCACAAACTTGATGCTCGTCAGAGCCGTCGAGGCCCAACCCGGACACGAAATATCTGCACCGGATGGACATTGGCTCTTGAAACGGTCCAACGAACGCTATCCGCAGGTCCGAAGAAACAGTCCCTACGCCGTGCTGTTGCCCGGCGCAGGACATCCCTCAAAAGTCCTCGGTACAGACGTCCTTGGTGATCTGGCCCGCCGGCTGGCATCCCGTGGTCTCGAGGTTCTCGTCGCCTGGGGACCAGGAGAATTGGAGCGAGCCGAAGCAGTCGTCGCCGTCGCCGATGGGGCCGCCGAGGTGGCCCCCCCGACCAGCCTCGAGGAACTGACGGTCCTGCTCGGTGGCGCTTCCGTCGTGGTCGGCGCGGACACCGGGCCGGTCCACCTTGCGGCCAGTCTCGGGACACCAACCCTGGCCGTTTTCCTGACAACAGACTGGAGGCGCAACGGCCCGTTGGGTTCCCGTACCGCGGTCCTGTCCGGCGCAGCCCTCCCAAAGCACGTTCGTCCAGGGTCGGCCGCCGTCAACCCAGGACCCATGCCATCCGCCGAGGCAATCGAAGAACGCGTCTCCCAACTCATTGAGGAACTTCCCACTTCGTGAAGACCAGATGCCCATGATCCTGGCATCCAGACCCGGGAAGATGGGCCACATTGGCCCGACGTCCTCCAATCTCCTTGCCGCTTTCAATGGACGATACGTTCCATGCTTCCGGCTGGTGTTACAATTCGAGGGGAATTAGACTGAACGGATGGTGATTCAATGCCACTGAAGATCGGAGAACTCCTTCTCAAAGCACGGTTGATCAGCGATGATCAGCTGGAAAAAGCACTTGGAGACCAGAAACAGTCCGGCGGGAAAGTCGGCGAGCATCTGATCAAGCGAGGCTTTGTCAGCGAAGAAGACGTTCTGGATTGCTTGTCTCAGCAGTATGGCGTGCCATCAATCAACCTGCGCCATTTCGATATTGACGAATCCATCATTCGACTGATCCCAGCCGATGTTGCCAGGAAGTACGAGTTCATCCCGGTGTCCAAAACGGGTGCAACATTGACTGTCGCGATGAGTGACCCGACGAACGTGTTCGCGATGGATGACATTACCTTCATCACCGGATACCGCGTCGAACCGGTGGTGGCGTCCGAGGAAGCGCTGCGAGTTGCGATCGACAAATATTTCGGCACGACCCACGCGATCGAGCTGAAAAAGGTCATGGATGACCTTTCGACCGTTGATGAGACCTCCCTCGAAGTCCTGGAAGAAGAGGAAGAACTGGATGTTGCCGACCTCGAGGCGTCGGCGGACGAGGCGCCGGTCGTTCGATTGGTCAACCTGATTCTGACCGATGCGCTCAAACGCGCTGCTTCCGATATTCACATCGAACCCTACGAGAAGCTTTTTCGGGTTCGTTTTCGTATTGACGGCATTTTGTACGAAATCATGAATCCCCCGCTCAAACTCAAAGATGCCATCGCATCGAGAATCAAGATTTTGGCCAAGCTGGATATCGCGGAAAAACGCCTCCCCCAGGACGGTCGAATCAAGATCAAGATGAGATTCCAGGGCAAACCCAAGGAACTGGACTATCGCGTCTCGACTCTGCCCACCCTCTACGGGGAGAAGATCGTTCTTCGTCTGCTCGATAAAGAGAATTTGATGCTGGATATGACCAAGCTGGGTTTCGAGAAGAGCAGCTTGAAGTGGTTTGAAGAAGCAATTTTTTCCCCCTACGGCATGGTATTGGTCACAGGACCGACGGGATCGGGCAAGACAAACTCCCTCTATTCGGCAATTTCCCGGATCAACACGTCGGAGACCAACATCATGACCGCCGAAGACCCGGTGGAGTTTCAGTTGACGGGCATCAACCAGGTTCAAATGAAGGAAAGCATCGGCCTCAATTTTGCCGCCGCTCTCCGGTCATTCCTTCGCCAGGATCCCAATATTGTCCTGGTCGGCGAGATCAGGGATTTTGAAACGGCGGAAATCGCAATCAAGGCGGCGCTGACCGGACACCTGGTTCTTTCGACCCTGCACACCAACGATGCGCCATCGACAATCAACCGGTTGATGAACATGGGCATCGAACCCTTTCTGGTGGCAACTTCGGTCAATCTAATCGTCGCCCAGCGGCTGATTCGCCGCATCTGCCAAAAGTGCAAAGAGGTCGAAGACGTGCCGGTCCAGGCCTTGCTCAACGTCGGTTTTTCGGAAAGCGAAGCGCCGAACATCCAGCTTTACAAGGGTCGCGGATGCGAGGCATGCAACCAGCGTGGTTACAAGGGAAGAGTCGGTCTTTTTGAGGTCATGAAGATCACCGAGGATGTTCGGGAGTTGATTCTCTCGGGCGCCTCGGCCGTCGAGCTTCGTAGGAAGGCATTGGAAGAAGGCATGATTAGCCTGCGACATTCGGGCCTTCAGAAAATCCGAGAAGGCGTCACCACTATTGAAGAAGTGGTGCGCGAGAGCGTGCTCTAGGGCACCGGAAGGGAGGCCCAATGGCCACCAGCTTGCATCAACTGCTCAATTTGATGGTCGACAAAGGCGGAACCGACCTTCATCTTACAACCAACTCACCCCCGCTTGTCAGAGTTGACGGCATCCTCAGTGCCCTGGAAAATCAGGCGCCTCTGACGGCCGTCGAAACGAAGAGGTTGGCATATTCGGTTCTGACCGACACCCAGAAGCATCGTTTCGAAGAGGACCTCGAGCTCGACATTTCCTTCGGCGTCAAAGGGTTGGCTCGTTTCAGGGCCAATATCTACCAGCAGCGAGGAGCTGTCGCCGGAGCGTTTCGTCGTATTCCCTATGAAATACTCGGTTTCCGTGAGTTGGGCCTGCCGGCTGCCGTTGAGCCCCTGTGCAACAAGCCCCGAGGCCTCGTTCTGGTCACCGGGCCGACAGGATCCGGCAAATCGACGACGCTGGCTTCGATGATCGACAAGATCAACCGCGAAAAGCCCCTTCACATTCTGACCATCGAGGATCCGGTCGAGTACCTGCACTCCCACAAGACCGCCATGGTCAACCAGCGGGAACTTCACGCAGACACCCTGTCCTTCCCCGCCGCCCTGAGATCGGTGCTTCGTGAAGACCCCGACGTCGTCCTGGTCGGTGAGATGCGTGATCTGGAGACGATCGAATCCGCACTCCGCATCGCGGAGACCGGTCACTTGACCTTCGCTACGCTTCACACCAATTCAGCCCCCCAGACCATTAACAGAATTGTCGATGTCTTCCCCGAACACCAGCAGAGCCAGGTTCGCGCCCAGCTCTCTTTCGTGCTCGAAGGCATCATCTGCCAATCCCTGCTCCCGAGGACCAGCGGCAAGGGGCGTGCGTTGGCCTGCGAAGTCCTGGTGCCCAATGCTGCAATCCGCAACCTGATCCGAGAAGACAAGATCCATCAGATTTATTCAACTATGCAAGCCGGTCAGTTGAGATATGGCATGCAGACATTCAATCAGTCTCTTGCGACGCTCTACCAGCAACGCAAGATCTCCCTCCAGACCGCGATGGCCCACAGTTCCCTTCCCGACGAACTCCAGGATATGATCAACCGCGGTATCGGTACGACCACCCAGACTCCTGACACGAAGAAGAAGCGGAGGTCCTGACCATGGGCAATTTTGAATGGAAGGGTCGTGATCGCAACGGCAGCCCCAAGACCGGAGTTCTGACCGGCGACAGCAAGGAAGCGGTCATCGCAGCCCTACGCCGGCAACAGATCGTTGTAACCACCGTCAAGGAGAAGGGGAAGGAAATTGCCCTGCCGAAGTTCGGAGGAGGCATCAAGTCCAAGGACATCGCCATCTTCACGCGGCAGTTCTCCGTGATGATCGATGCGGGTCTCCCTCTGGTCCAGTGCCTCGACATCCTGGGCCAACAACAGGACAACAAGGGCCTTCAGAAGGTCCTCCTGCAGATTCGACAGGATGTCGAAGGAGGCTCCTCCCTGGCGGAGGCCATGAGAAAACACCCTCAGGCCTTCGATGAACTGTATGTCAACATGGTTGGGGCGGGTGAGGCCGGCGGTATCCTGGACACCATCCTGCAACGACTGGCCAACTACATCGAAAAGACCGTCAAACTCAAGAGCCAGGTCAAGTCCGCGATGGTGTATCCGGTCGCCGTCGTCACGATCGCGATCATTGTCGTCTACGTAATCTTGTGGAAGGTCATTCCCGTCTTCGCCAGCCTGTTTGAAGGATTGGGCGCCCAGTTGCCCTTCCTGACACGAGTGGTTGTCGCAGCTTCAAACTTCATTGGACGGTTCTGGTGGCTGATCTTTATCATGGTCTTTGCAACCATCTTTGCCCTGAGACAATACTATGCGACCGAACAGGGGCGCTACCAGATCGACAAGTTGATGCTCAAGATGCCGGCGATCGGCCTCCTTCTGAGAAAAATTGCCGTCGCTCGTTTCTGTCGTACTCTCGGGACTCTGCTTTCCTCGGGTGTCCCAATCCTGGATTCCCTGGATATCACAGCGAGAACTGCGGGAAACGCCGTCATTGAGGAGGCGATCTTCCAAGTCCGAAAAGAGGTCGAGCAGGGAAAGACCATCGCAGATCCACTGGCCAAAACACAGCAATTCCCACCAATGGTCTGTCAGATGATCGGCGTCGGTGAACAAACCGGCGCAATGGACACCATGCTGTCGAAAATTGCAGATTTCTATGAGGACGAGGTCGACACCGCCGTCGACGGCATGATGGCACTGATCGAACCGATCATCATCGCCTTTCTCGGCGTCGTCATCGGCGTCATCGTCGTCGCGATGTACATGCCGATGTTCTCCCTGATCAGCCAGATCGGCTGATGATCGAAAGGCCTGAACGGCAATCAACCACGACGGGCGGGGCAACTACCCCGCCCGTCGTTTCACCGTCCCCGACAACGCTCCGCTGGTTTCTCGGCCTTCGGCTGGTCGTCATATCCACTCTTTTCCTCGGCATTCTCCTGATTCAAGCCACTTCCCCACTGATCCTCCCGCTCAAACATTTCTACAGCATCATCCTGGCTACATATGCCCTCAGTCTCGGTTACCTTGTTCTTCACCTGGTCGGCTTCTCCCTCAGGCTTCAGGCAATCATCCAATTGGTCGGCGACATCGGCATCGTCACGGGGCTGGTCTACCTCACCGGAGGCTTTCACTCACCCTTCTCCTTCCTCTACCTTGCGGTCATCGTCGCCGGCGCGGTCATTATTCGCGGGGGCGGTCTGATTTTTGCGGGACTCTCGGCAATTGCCTACGGACTCCTCGTCGACCTGATGGTATTCAACCTTCTCCCGATTCCTCCCAATCTGACAGGGATTCAGGTGTCGCCGTCACTCCCGAGAATCCTTTCCCAGCTCTTGATCAACATCGTCGGCTTTGTCCTTGTGGCCGTTCTGGTGTCCTACCTTTCCGAGAGTCTCCGCCTCGCCCGGAGTCGGTTGAGCGAGGAGATCGAACGAGCGCAACGCCTGGCCGCCGTGACCGACCATGTCGTCCGGTCGGTTGCAGCCGGCATTGTTGCCACCGACCTCGAAGGGCGGGTTCTTCATCTCAACCCCGCAGGGCAGCGGATTCTCGGCCTCGCACCGGAGGCCCGAACTGAAGGACTGGATCTCGACGAAGTCATGCCTCTGGCCGGCCATTCGTGGGGCCTGCTCTACACCCGAGCGCGTTCGATGTCTTCCATTCGAATCGAGGACAACCACCGCACCACCGGACTGCACCTGGGCCTGACTCTGGGCCCCTTAGAAGACGAGGCCGATAATTTGGTGGGTTTTATCATCAGCTTTCAGGACCTCTCCGAAATCAAAGGAGCTGCGGCCCGGCAGCGAATGCAGGAACGAATGGCGGCCGTCGGCGAAATGGCGGCGCGGATGGCTCACGAGATCAAGAATCCACTCGCCGGAATTTCGGGTTCCGCCCAGATGTTGGCCTCAAAAGAGGGCTCTGACGACAAAACATCACGCCTGCTCCGCATCCTCGTTGACGAGAGTCAAAGGCTCTCCACGATCCTCGATAATTTCCTCGATTATTCACGCCCCAGCCATGGGAGCCGTCACCAGTGCGATCTTCCCGTTCTGATCAGGGACTGTGTAGACCTCCTCCGCCGTTCGGACCTTCTGAGGCCTGATCACGACATCATCCTCGACCTCCCCGAGAGCCTTCTGCTGCTCGGCGAAGAACCCCTGCTTCGACAGATGTTCTGGAATCTATCCCGTAACGCCCTGGAAGCGATGCCGGAGGAAGGTACTCTGACGATCAGCACCAAGAAACGTCCAGGAACCATGATTTTGACCTTCACCGATACCGGGATCGGCATGTCCGACGACGTCCGGGAACGGGCTTTCGAACCCTTTGTTTCATCGACCCCTGGCGGAACCGGCTTGGGATTGGCTGTTGTCTACAACGTCGTAGAACAGCATGACGGCACGATTGAGATTGACAGCACACCCGGGACCGGCACCACTGTGAGAGTCGAACTACCCTGTCTGAGGCTTGGAGAGACAGCATGATCAACCAGCGTACGATCCTCGTTATCGACGACGAACCGTCAATTCGAGAAATGCTGACAATTTTCCTCGAGGAGATGGGCTACACAGTCAAAACCGCTGATAGCGTGGGGACCGGAATCACTGCCGTTGATACCAATGCCTTCGACCTGGTGATGTGTGACCTCCGATTGCCCGACGGAACCGGCCTCGAAGTCCTCGACCACGCCAGGAAGAACCCGTCAGCGCCACCATTCATCATCATCACGGCCCACACCACACCCCAAAATGCCCTGGACGCCCTCCGTGCCGGTGCTGCAGAATACCTCTCCAAGCCGTTCAACGTCGAAGACCTTCGGCTGATTCTCAGGAACATCCTGGGCACTGAGCCTTCCATGACTCCCGTAAAGAACTCCGGGTTGATCGGGTCCAGCCTGGCAATTCAAAGGGTTCTCTCCCTGGCAGGGAAGGTCGCTGCCACACCCTCAACCGTGTTGATCAGCGGCGAAAGCGGTACCGGCAAGGAACTGCTGGCACGGGCTATCCATAACGAATCACCGGTCAAATCCGGACCGTTCTTGAGCATCAATTGTGGTGCAATGCCGGAGAACCTCTTGGAATCTGAACTGTTCGGACACGTCAAGGGCTCGTTCACCGGAGCTGTCAAGGATCACGTCGGACTGATAGCTCAGGCGGAAAACGGCACCATCCTCCTGGACGAAGTTGGCGAAATGACACCCTCTATGCAGGTCAAACTCCTCCGCGTCCTGCAGGAACGACGTGTCCGGCCGGTTGGGGGCCATCTTGAAATCAAAGTCAACACCAGGGTCCTCGCCGCCACCAACCGAAATTTGGCCGAGGAGGTTCGTCAGGGGAATTTTCGGGAAGACCTCTTCTATCGTCTTCACGTCATCGTTATCCATCTGCCACCACTGAGAGATCGCCTGGAGGACCTGCCCGAGCTTGCACGGTTCTTCGTACAACGATATTGCGCACGATTCGGGATACCACAGAAGCGGCTTTCGGAGGATGCTGTCCGGCTCTTGCGAACCCATACCTGGCCCGGCAATGTCCGAGAATTGGAAAATGTCATTGAACGAACGGTCGCTCTGGAAGCAGGGGAACTCATTTCTTCCGGCGTGCTGACCGAACACCTTCACGGCACCACGAATGCCACGTCCCACGGAAGACATATCCTGCCTGAAGAGGGAATCGACTTGGAGGAATACCTCAATGGCCTCCGCGCGGATTTCTTGAGACAGGCATTGGACCTGACCGGCGGCCACCAGAAGCAGGCTGCGGAGATGCTCCGCCTCTCCTACAGAGCGTTCAGGTACCATGCCGAGAAACTGGGGCTGAGCCGGGGCTCGACGGCATCGGATCATCCCCAACCCAAGGAGTCTTCATGAGAAGCTATCAGCTATCAGCTATCAGCCGTCAGTTCATCATCACACTGGTCTTCATCACCTTGATTGGGTGCAGCGACAGCCCGCAGGATCCGGCAACTCTTTCCGTATCGGCCGATCCCCCAGCTATCCAAAAAATGGTACGACCCCTTCCTGAGGCCGTACTTCCGGACGGCAACAGGCTGACCTTGGAGTTGGCGCTGACGCAAGATGAGATCAGTCAGGGACTGATGTTCAGGAACTCACTGCCCAACGACCGGGGCATGTTGTTTATCTTCAGGGAAGAACGGGTTCCCAGTTTTTGGATGAAAAACACCCTGATTCCCTTGGACATGGTGTTTCTCTCCGCCGATGGAGTCATCGTCGATGTCATCCATAACGCTCTGCCCTGCAAGACAGACCCCTGCCCCCAGTATGTGCCGAGAACACAGGCCCTGGCAGTTCTTGAGGTCGCTGCAGGTGTGGCGGAGAGTCAGAGCCTTGACGAAGGCGTCAGTCTGAAATTTGAACGGGTTCCGGGATATCCGCGGGAGCCGGCACCGTAGTCTCTTGTGACCGGAATCTTATGCGGAAATTGTCAAGCTGTTAGCTGTTAGCCAGAAAACAAAACGGCATTCAAGCTACCGTTTCCTGAGCTAACCGCTAATAGCTCTCGACGGAGGCGGGACCTCTTTTGTTCCAGCTTCGTCCGGTCAAGGAGCTTTTGACTCCTTCGATGACGAATCGGCACTGCTCGACTTCGTCGACGAGGATGAGGAGGTGTCGGATGCAACCGGTGCTTTCGACTCAGGTGTTTCGGCTCTCCGGGTGCCGGCCGCTCCGCCGGTTCCCTTACCGTAATCGGTCACATACCATCCGCTGCCCTTGAATTGAAGGGCGGGCACACCCAACAACCGGCGGACTGCACCTCCGCACTCCGGACAGATTTTTGTCGGCTCGGTCGTCGTTTTTTGAATCCGTTCAAAACGGATGCCACAGACGAAACACTCATATTCATATAAAGGCATCGATCAATCTCTCAACTCTCACCAGCCATCAGCTCTTGACCTGAATTCGAATTCCAACGGAACTGGCCTCTTCACGGCTCACCAGTTGGAGATACATGAAGGCGTACATCACTCTCGCGTTGACTCCTGGATTGAGGGGCCCTTTTTCACACAGATCAAACAGCGTCGTCTGCCCGTCGACCATGTCCAACATCGTCATCTCCGACATCTCGAGGTGAAGGTTCTCCAGATGAGCTGGTCGGGGTCCGCGTGAAAAGACCGTATTGCGACCCCCCAATTTACCCATTACCGTCTTGGCATCGGCGATGTGTTTGCATCCGGAAAGGATGGCTCGGGGCGTCGGAATCTTGATCTTGTAGACCTCATCATCCCGAAACACACCAACCTTGAACACAACCTCGCCCTCGTCCCAGTTGAAAAGGCTCCACAGCATGTCCTGAACTTGCTCCCTGACCGCAACGCCCAGCTCTTCCTTTCGCAGAAAACCCATCTGAACCAGGATGCTCCCATGCCGTCGGCCTGGCACTCGATCCAGTTCTTCCGCCGAAACCTGGTGCTGCGCCTCAGTGATCTGCCCCTTGCTGACCAGATAGTCACCCAGTGACATTCCCCGATCCGACGATGTGGCGAAGATAATGTCTCCGTCGACGAAGAAAAGTTTTCGGGTCTCTTCACCTCGTGTGAATTCCATGACACCGGGCACACCATGCCTGTGGATCGTCGCCAATATCTCCGAAAGCGCCGTCCGGCTCAAGTTCCCACGGAAAATGAAATCGTTGTCACCCATCACGTTGACCTCTGTTTGAGTCAGCCCCTCTCATCTGATGAAACTGGCGGAAGCGCAAGGGAATCGAACCCTCCGATCGACCCTCACCGGGCCGACCCAACGGATTTGAAGTCCGCGGAGACCACCAGGCCCCATGCGCTTCCGAACCGACGCATTCTAACAGATTCGTTGACAAGAGAATTCCCCTCTGCTAAAAATACCGTCCCTCGTGGGGCCGTAGCTCAGTTGGGAGAGCGCTTGAATGGCATTCAAGAGGTCGACGGTTCGATCCCGTTCGGCTCCACCAGTACAACAAAATAAAGCCGCCGGAACCCGGCGGCTTTTTGTTTTGTGTCGTGTCGATGCCAGGCCAGACAAGTCTGACAAAGTCTTCAGCATTATGAACGGCCCCCTTGATCACAACCTCACAGACCCCAAATCTAATAATGACACCGTGAAATATTGGAATCAAACCCAGCCGGATGCGTAACAATAGGCATGAGCTACGCCATGCCGTTGCCACAAATCGCACCACCGTTGCCGCGCACCATCCGCCTCGCCCAAGGGGGTGACAACTCGGCACGCGAGGAGTTGGCGGTCTATTGCCGGAAGATCGCCTACATCTTTGCCCTCCAGGGTTGTGGTGATCGCAACGAAGCACATGACCTCGCCCAGGATGCGGTCTTGCGGTTTTTTTCTGCCCTCGACAGATTTCACAGCGACCGTCCCGTCAAACCCTGGCTGTTGACGATCACCCGCAACCTGATCCGTGACCGAGCAAGGCGGCGTCGGACTCGGAGAATCGAAGCCCTCTCACTCGACGACATCCTTGTGGATCCGCGCGATCCCGAACCCGGCCCCGAAACAATTGCCGCCCTGCATGAAATGCAACAACTGCTTTGGCGTTCGTTGCAGAAACTCTCGACCTCGGATCGCGAGATCATCACCCTCCGCGAATACCTCGATCAGTCTTATGAGGACATCGCCAACATCCTCGGCGTGCCACGAGGAACAGTCATGTCGCGTCTCCATCGCGCCCGACGCAGGCTGGGCGCCATCATGATCCGCCACAAAGAATCTATGGCCGGGGAGGTTCACGATGCCTGAAACTTGCCCGTACGGTTTCGACGAGACTCTTTTGTCCGGCGCCATCGACCGCGAGTTGGTGCAAGCCACCGAACAAAAGGTCCGAATTCATCTGGAGGACTGCGCATTTTGTCGCGCCCAATTTGATGAGCTCACACAGCTCAGGGAGGTCGCCATGAGTACCACGATCCGCCAACCACCTGACGATCAGTGGCGTGAAGCGCCACGTGGTGGCATCAGCAGAACCGGTCGAACCGTAGGATGGCTGCTCGCCATCATGTGGCTGGTCATTATCACGGCGTTCGGTCTCTACCAGGGCTGGCAGAACACGGACGGCGCATTCGAGAAGTTCCTCGGCTTCGGAGGCCTTGGCGCTGTAACACTGCTGTTTGCGTCGGTGGCTTTGGATCGCTGGCGCACCGCGAAGACTGATCCATATCGGGAGGTTGAGAAATGATTATTGTCACCACAGAGTCGATCGCCGGCCACCGTATTGTTCGAACCCTCGGACTGGTTCGTGGCAATACCATTCGAGCCCGCCACGTCGGCAAGGACATCCTGGCCGCCTTCCGCAACATCGTTGGTGGGGAGATCTCGGAGTACACCAAGATGATGGCCGAAAGCCGCGAGCAGTCCCTTGACCGGATGATGAGCGAAGCACAAGAACTCGGCGCCAACGCCGTCATCAACGTGCGTTTCACAACCTCGATGGTGATGCAGGGCGCCGCCGAACTTCTGGTCACCGGCACCGCGGTGGTGATCGAAAAGGATTAACCAGCCCTTCAGTCGGCTTCCGCCCGGAGTTCAATCTTGACCTCATCGATCAGGGGGATGACATAGCCGAGTATCGTGTGGTCGATGGTCCAGGTGTCGGCCTCACCCTCGAAGTCACGGCTGGAACGAACACTGTCGATCAGTTCGCCCTTTGAGTCGAAGAATTCTATGGTCGCGGTCAGATCCCACTCGTCATCAACGGGGTTCTCCACCTCGAAGGCACAGCGCAGGGTGATGGTGGTATCGCTCGAACCGGAACGACGAAGCACACCAAAGACTTTGCTCTTGGTCGTGCCGGAACCCAGGTTTTCAAACTCAACGGTATCGACAAAGAGGGGACCCACCTCGGCACTGAGTTCGACGGCCCTATCGAGCTTGAAGTCAATGGTTTTGTTGAAGCGGAGCCGGACTCTCTCAGCCGAAAAGACCGCAGCACTGCAGAAGAGCACCACCCCCACGAGTACGGATATACGCAAAATTCTTGAGTGCATTCTCTTATTCTCCTTTGACCGTTCCAGGTTATCGACCTCGGCACACCCGGTCAAGAACCATCAATGAACATAGCCCAGGGCACGGAGGGTCTCGATTTCGATCTCTTCTTGATTCTGATCTCTCTCTGTCTGAGGCCCGGTTTCCTCAAAGGATGTGAAACGTCCGGCCGAAAGCAGGTCCCTGTATCGGTTCATACACGCCTCCATTGCAGGCAGTCCTTGTTGCGCGAGGTTCTCCTGCTCGTTCGGATCATGCTCCACGTTGAACCACTCGACCGCCCCTTTGTCATCAATGACCAACTTGTTCGGCCCGCAGTAAACCACGTGCCGAGGGCGAATGGTCTTACTGAGTTCGGGGTAGAGTTGGGCCATCTTGATATTGGTCTTTCGTGTGGTGTCAACAAAATAACTCCGGTAATCGGCACAGACGGGACGTCCGGCCCTGTCCTCGAGACTCGGCGCATCGCGCAGGAGTTCAGGTCGCGCGACTCCGAGATTGTCAAGTATGAATGGCGCCAATCCAACCAGGGAGACGGGCTTTGAAACCACCTCACCACCGCGCCTGGCATTTGGGAAACGGATCAATAGCGGAATCGCAAGTTGTTCCTCCCAGACGCTGATGGAGTGGCCCATTTCCTGGTGGTAACCCAACCCTTCTCCATGATCCGAAGTGAAAATCACCAGAGTCTGGTCAAGAATGTTCTTCTCCTGGAGAACAGACATGATCTCTCGAGCGATGTCATCGAGGTAGCGAACCGCCGCGTCATACGCCGCACCGTGGTTTTCCCTGTCCTCCGCCGTGAATTCCCTCTCAAGGGCACTGACCTTCCACTTTTCTTCACCGTTCCAAATCAGAGGTCTGCCCTCGAGACCAAATTGCCGACCGTACTCGTAATGGTTGTAGCGGATATGGGTATCCATGAAATTGAGAAACAGAAAGAGGCGATCTTCATTCTTAATGACCTCATCGATGATTTCCGGAAGACGGGCCAGCGTCTTTGCAGATCGTTCTTTGCCGGGTCCCTTCACCAGTGAGTGGTCAACGAATCCTTGAGTCAGTCCGAAGCTCTCCGAAAAAAATGGGTTGGAAGCAATACTCACTGTTTCGAAACCTTGAGTCTGAAGTGTTTCCGCAAGAGTGGTGAACTCAGAGTCAAGGTGAATCCACCCCCACTGTGCTCGGTGGGCAGAGGGCATGAGCCCTGTGAAAATCGATGCGTGGGATGGAATCGTCCAGGGGGCAACCGCCTTTGCGTTCGTGAACTTCAACCACTGCAACTCGCTCTGTCGTAAAAAGGGTGTGGTCTCCCTTTCGTGCCCGTAGATTTCCATACGATCCGCCCGAAGCGTATCGAATACGACCAATACCACGTGTTGCGCTTTTGGTTCAGGCCAATACAACAGAACACTCACGGCAACGGCCCCGATAACGCACAGGATCATGAGCACACCCCTCAGCGTTTTCGTCATCGAAAGACCCCCCCTTTGGGAGGCAATCGTAGCAAAGATCTGAGCAAAGGCGTTCTTCACCTTCCGCTTCGAAAAATGATGAGAAGTGCGGGATAATGCTCCAGTGAGACAGCGCAGGATTCTGATCCTCTCCTACTATTTCGCGCCGACACCGTCGGCAGGTGCGGTGCGAATGGGCGGGCTGGTCAAATATCTGCCGGCTGAGGGGTGGCAAACAACCGTGGTGACGCCCGGACACCCCGCTCGTCTTCCCGAGAGTGCGAATATCGTGGAGACCCTTGATGCCGACATGGCGGTTTCTATCAAACGAGCTCTAGGTCTCGACGGGGGTGCGGCCCTGAAGGATTTGCTGTCCGGAGACGCCAAGGCTCCTGGGTCCGGTCTTCGCCTCAAGGCCCGGTTGATCGACACATTCAAGGGCCTGGTGGCTTTTCCTGATACCAACCGCGGGTGGATTTCCATCGCGACCGAGTCGGCAAGAAAGACAATTGCGGAACAGTCGTTCGATCTGGTTCTGACGACATCCCCACCGCCTTCGGCCCATGTTGCCGGCCGGCGAATTCAGGTCGCAGCAGGCCTACCGTGGGTCGCCGATCTTCGTGACCTGTGGTCGGATGACCGATTTTCGACCGCACCGATCTGGCGCCGAGCTCTCGATCGACGTTATGAGCAGCAGATTCTTGGCAAGGCCGATGCACTGGTGACCGTCTCGGAACCGCTGGCCGAGGAACTTCGGCACCTTCATCCTGGTGTGCCGACCCATACGGTGCTCAACGGTTTCGACCCCGATTTGGTCAACCCCGGGGCGCCTCTGCCTGACGTCTTCACCATCACCCACACGGGCACCTACCACCAGGGCCGACGCGACCCATCTTTGCTCTTCGAAGCTGCCGGGAACCTGATCCGGCGGGGGCGCTTGCCTCGAGACCGTTTTCGAATCCGCCTCTTCGTCAAGCACGAGCCGTGGCTGCTGGCGATGGCCGAACGGCACGGTGTTACCGACATCGTCGAGTCAGTCCCCTGGGGATCCTTCGAGGAGGCGATTCGGGCTCAGCGAACGAGCCACGTGCTGCTGCTTCTGCACTGGGGAGGTCCTCGGGAAGCCGGCGTGGTAACCGCCAAAGTCTTCGAGTACCTGGCGGCCCGACGGCCGATTCTGGTTCTCGGCGGCGGGCCTGGCGTACTGCGTGATCTTCTGGACGATACCGGGGGTGGACTGCAGGTCAACGCTGTCGAACGGCTCGAAGAGCAGCTGTTGTTGTGGTGGGAAGAATTCGAGCGAACGGGCGCTCTCGCCTGGCAGGGCGAACCAGAGCGCATCGAGCGCTACTCTCATATTCGTATGGCTCGGGAGTTTGCTTCAGTATTCGAAAGTGCCTTGGAGAGTTAGGGGTGCTCAGGCAGGACTCTATTCTGCGGATGATCCAACAACTGGCTCAGGCTGTCGCACGACTGACGGCCAAAGCCCGGACCGAGAAACCCGCGGTCGTTCATGCGGAGTTGCACGAGGCCCTGGCGGAGGCCGAAAAACGAGCCGAGGACCTCTTGGCTGAACTCGAAGCGGCGGCGACTTAGGTTCAATATATTCCGGCAGAGGGTTGATTAACGATAGAACTCTCGAATCTCCGCGACCACGCTCTCGATTTGCTCGGCCGTCATTTCTGGATAAAGCGGCAGGGAGAGAATCTCGCTTCTGAGGGCGGCAGCTACGGGATAGTCCTCCGGAGGGCCGGCACTCTGCCGATAGGCGGGCAGTTCAGCCATTATCTGGGGATAATGAATGCCGGTATTAATGCCTTTCGAAGCCAGGTGTTTTCGCAGAGCATCCCGGTATGGCGTTCGAATGACGTAGAGATGGAATACGTGCTGCTCGGCTTCGGGCATTTCCGGGCAGGTGATACCTTCGATGTCCTGCAGAAGCCGGGTGTAGTCCTGAGCGTGTTTTCTTCTGAGCTCGCACCAGCGCTCTAAATATCTCAGCTTTACCGAGAGTATGGCGGCCTGGAGTCCGTCCAAGCGTGAATTTGTTCCTTCAAACTGGTGACCGTACTTTGTTGAACGGCCGTGGTTTGCGTATTGCCTCGCGAATAGGGCGGCCTCTTCGTTGCGGGTCACAATCGCCCCGGCGTCACCGTAGGCGCCGAGGTTTTTTCCTGGAAAGAAGCTGTGAGTCGAGGCATCACCAAAAGCGCCGGCCGTGATGCCGTGCCTTCGGGCGCCGTGGGCCTGGGCGGCATCTTCAACAACCTTGAGGTGGTATTGACGGGCCACATCGAGAATTCGGTCCATCGAAGCGACTCGACCGTAGAGGTGGACCGGAATAATCGCCCGCGTTTTCTCGGTCAGACGTTCTTTGATCAGCTCAGGGTCTAAGAGCATGGACCCGGGTTCAACGTCACAAAAAACCGGGCGGGCGCCGGTCAGGCTGATCGCTTCCGGGGTTGCGACAAAAGTATTGACAGCGGTGATGACCTCATCCCCCGGACCAATTCCCAGAGCCTTGAGAGCGATGACGAGGGCGTCGGTACCGTTTCCGACGCCAATACAATGCTCAACACCGAGGAATTGGGCAAAAGCAGCTTCGAAGCGCTCAACGAAAGGCCCCTTGATGAAGGCTGATTTCTGGATGACCTCGGCGATGGCAGCGTCGATTTCTTCCTTAATTTTGAGGTATTGCGCGTGAAGGTCGACCATCGGGATCTGCATGATGCCATCGTAACCCGGCAAAGCCGGAACCAAAAAGCGACCGGCCGGCCCGCCGGGTAGCTATCAGCTATCAGCTTTCAGCTATCAGTCAGACAGCGCGCTGGATCAGGGCTGATCGGATCCAAAGGTGCTGTTCCTCGCGAAGCGATCGGTATCGATGGCATGGCGCGAGCTGACAGCTGATAGCTGACGGCTGACAGCGCGACTTATCCTCCTTTTGCTTTGCCTTTCGAAGCAGTTCGTGGATAAGTCGCTAATACGGCAAATCCGCCGTCGTCTTGATGATGCGGGCCGGATTGCCGGCAACGACCGCACCGTCGGGCACATCGTCGGTGACAACGGCGCCGGCGCCGACAAGTGCCCGCCTACCGATGACGACGCCGGGTAACAGCGTCGCGTTGGCCCCGACGATGGCGCCCTCACGAAGAGTCGGCCCGATCAACTCTTCCTTGACACTATCCGACAGTGGATACCGGGCATTGGTCAAGACGGCGTTGGGTCCAACCCAACAGCGGTCCTCGAGAACAGAAAATTCCGGCACGAAGGCCTGGGAGTGAATTCGGACTCCATTGCCAATCGTAACGTGATGTTCAATCACTGTATGAGAACCGATGCTGACCTCATCTCCGAGGGCGGTGTGTTCGCGAATCAGGGCGCCATGTCCGGTCTGACATTTTTCGCCCAGCCTCGCGCCGGCATAGATCACGGTATGCGAGCGAATGACCGACCCGGCGCCGATTACGGTTTTGGCATCGCCTTCCCGTTGACCCTTGGCGGGCTGCCCGATGACGACAAAATCCCCCAACTCAACGGCCTCACCCAGCTCAACCCCGGCGAAAATCCGCCGGTTGGATTTCTCAGGCATTGGGGATCCCCAGGCGGCACTCTTTGGGTCTGAAACGCAGGGAGACCTCTCGGCCGGTCTCAATGCTCTCGTAGATCGCGGAAATCAACTCAATGGATCGGCGCCCCTCAAGGCCATCGACTAAAGCAGGGTGGTCGCCCCGAATACAGCCGACGACATGTTCGAGGTAGGGGATGTGGCCGAAACCGTAGACGTCGGGCGGATGTTCTCCAACGCCTCCGACCACGTCTTCGTCACCGGCCTCTGATTCGGAGAACTGCCAGGTCTGCACCTCGTTGACCGAAAAACCACCGACCACCACAGATCCATGCTCTCCGAGCAGGGACATCGAACCTTCAAGATCATTGGGTCGCGTAGCATTTGTAGCCTCGACGATGCCCAGGGCGCCATTGCGGAATTTGATGACCGCCACCCCGGTGTCTTCGGCTTCGATATCGACCAGTGGGGTCCCCGCCTTGGCAAAGACCGTGTCCCACTCACCCAACATCCACTGCAGCAGGTCGACGTGGTGACTGGCCTGATTGGCAAAGACCCCACCGTCGAACTCCCAGGTACCGCGCCAGGCATCCTGATCGTAATACTCCTGGGTACGGCACCATCGCACCCGGACTGTGCCCATGACGATGCGGCCGAAACGACCCCGTTCCAGAGCTTCTCGGGTCCGCATCACCGCACGGTTGTAGCGGTTCTGCTGAACAACAAAGAGCCGGACTCCCTCGCGGTCACAGGCCTCGATCATCCGGTCAGCATCGTCAACCGTCAGGGCCATCGGCTTTTCGACAACAATATGTTTACCGAAGGGCGCCAGTTCGAGGGTGTGGGCCGCGTGAAGACCACTTGGGGTCAAGACACAGACAACGTCGATGTCGGCCTGCGCATCCATCATTTTCTGGAGGCTGGGAAAGTGCGGCACACTGTAGGTCCGGCCGAATTGGCGGGCCCGGTCCTCCCGGATATCACACACAGCCGCAAGTTCGGCGCCGGAAACATGGCCGCCCGCCAGAATTTCAGCGTGCTTTTTTGCGATCCGACCGCAACCGACAAGTGCGAAGCGTAGACTCATAACCACCCTCGAACAACACTAACATGACAGCTTGGAAGGCTTGAGGGGGGAGGGGTGAGGGAAGGATGAAGGATGAAGGATGAAGCCCTACAATGAAACCATGCCGTTACTGATGCTGATGCGCCATGGAAAAAGTAACTGGGACGGCTCGTGGACGACAGATCATGAGCGCCCATTGGCCCCTCGAGGACAACGAGCTGCAACTCGGATGGGCCGGTTTCTGACCGACACCGGCCATCAACCGATGGTCGTTATCAGTTCTACAGCCGAGCGGGCGGCGGCGACAGCCCATCTGGCAATAGAGAGCGGCCGATGGGACTGCAAGGTCACTCTCACACGACAACTGTACGACCAAGGCCCTGAAGGTGTCCTGGAAATCGTCCGGAATCTCGACTCAACGGTCAAAAGCACCCTGGTCGTCGGGCATAATCCAACTTGGACGGAGATTACCTCTCTGCTGGTCGGCGGCGCCAACCTACGGTTTCCCACGGCAGCGATCGCCTGCCTTGAGATCGAAGGCGGCTGGAGTGATGTCCGGCCATCAAACGCGATCCTTCGGTGGTTTGTCACACCTCACCTTTTGGAAACTCTCTCGTGATCTCGACCCCCGAAGTAACGCGGACCTCCAATCGAGCCGCCTGGGCTCTTTTGGTGTTGGTATGCACAGCTTTCGTCGCCCACGCCCTCTATTACCTCTTTGTCCAGGACGATGCCTATATTTTCTTCCGGTATTCGGAGAACTGGATCAACGGCTGGGGCCCGGTGTGGAATCAGGGAGAACGGGTCGAGGGCTACACCAGTCCAGCATGGCTGGGTATTCTGACTCTCCTCCGTCTGGTGACCGGGTCATTCGAGCCTGGAGTCCATGTCATCTCCCTGGGTCTTGGAGTCGGAGTCCTGATCCTCCTCTTCATGCTTGCCGGGGCCATGGCCCGCGACGTCTGGGCTGGTCTTGCAGCTGTGCTCTTGATGGCCTCTGATCGGACATTCGCCCTGTGGTCAACTTCGGGCATGGAGACTCGGCTCTTCGGGTTTTTGGTATTGGGATCTGCCCTTCTGGTGTGGCGCAAGTTCCAAAATCGGATCTCCTTGGCTGAGGATTTCCTTCTCGGCCCGGCCCTGCTGCTGCTCTGTCTGACTCGCCCAGAGGGCTTCCTCTTCGCTGGACTGATGATCCTCTTTCTGCTGGTCACCCGTGCAACCGCCCTCCGTTCCCGGTGGGGTTTGTGGGGTCTGGCCCTGTGGGCGGCAGGGGTTGCAGTCCATCTCTGGTGGCGTTGGAGCTATTACGGTGACCCTCTCCCCAATACCTTCTATGCGAAGGTCCCCGGGTTTGATTTTCACTCCGGGTTTTCCTTTGTTGCCGACTTCGCAACCTCGTTTCCCGTCTTCAGTCTGGCCGCAATTCTAGCTGTGATCTTTCACCTCGGAGTCGCCCTGGTCACAAGGGCCCCGACGTTCAATTCCGCCCTCTCCACCATCATTGTGGTCTACTTGGGCTACGTCGTGGCCATCGGCGGCGGCTTTATGGAATTCCGAATGCTCGACGTCATCATGGCGCCGGCATCGGTGTTGATCGTCACTGCGATATGGCCGATCTTTCAAAAAATCACTCCCCGCATGGTCTCGGCTTCCGCCATAGCCGTTGTCATCATGGGAGCTGCGATTGCACTCAATGACGGAATGCAATTCGAGGACCGGCCCCACTCAGTGATGACACGAACCGAGATGTGGGAGGACAGCACGAAGGCCTGGATCCTGGTCGGACAGTTTTTCGGTCGATCGGCCCTACCCGGTGAGAGTCTAGCGACAACGGCAGCCGGGGCCATTCCCTACTTCTCGAAAATTCCCAGTCTGGACATGCTGGGGCTCAATGATCACTTCATCGCACACCTGCCCCACGCAGAGGGTGGTGGCGTCGGACATCGAAAAATGGCGCCGGAGACCTATCTCGCCCAGCACAAGATCACCTATGTCATCGGTCACCCCCGGCTCTACCTCCAACCCAAATTCGAGCGCCTTCAGCCAGGTGAATTTTTCGTGCGGATCGAGGACCCATCCGGGATCATCTTCTTCCTGGCCGTGAGAACGATGGTTGACCGCGAGACCCTCATC
>JAOZPW010000125.1:0-6778 GCA_029932545.1 Thermoanaerobaculales bacterium
CCCCCGCTCGGCGCATTTCCCTCAAGGGCAACAGAGTAGGAATCGGGAGAGCATCGCCCTTGAGGGAAATGACCTCGGCGGCCTACGGCGTCGGCCGAGACTCGATTGCCAGAGCGCTCGCCGTGGATTGCCACCTTAGACTTTGTCCGCAGCTTTCCTGATATCGGAAGATTACCTCGGGGACAAAGTCAAAGATGGCACGTCCCGTTGGAGAGGCCGCTCTCTCGCTTTGAGGGAGTCAATTGCCAGCGACCGTTGACCTCTTCGACCTCTTCGTCCCCCGCCCCTGCTACAATCCGCCGGCCGCCCAGTCAGGGCAATCGAGACATTGGAGCAAATATGCGTTGGAGCAAGACTTTCATTCACACACTGAGACAGGACCCCGCCGATGCAGAGGTTGTCTCCCACAAGTTAATGACCCGGGCCGGACTGATTTCCAAGGTCGCAGCAGGCATCTACAACTCGCTGCCGCTGGGCTGGCGTTCAATCGACAAGATGTCCGACATCATCCGCGAAGAAATGGAAACCGCCGGGGCCGCCGAACTGGTCATGCCGGCCGTACAGCCCGCAGAGTTCTGGGAAGAGTCCGGGCGTTGGGCACAATACGGACCCGAACTCCTTCGAATCAAGGATCGTCACGACCGTGAATTCTGCTTCGGCCCGACCCACGAGGAGATCATCACCGACATCGTCAGGCGGTCGATCAAGAGCTACAAACAGCTGCCGGTCGCGCTTTACCAGATCCAGACCAAGTTCCGGGATGAGATCCGACCCCGATTCGGCCTGATGCGGGGACGTGAATTCTTAATGAAGGACGCCTACTCCTTCCACGCGGACGTCGAAGATCTCGACACCACCTACAGGGCGATGGAAAGGGCCTATTGCCGCATCTTCGAACGCTGCGGTCTCGCTTACACCCCGGTCGAGGCGGACACCGGCAACATCGGCGGATCCGAGAGCCACGAATTCATGGTTCTGGCCGACACGGGCGAAGACGCGATCATGTCCTGTCCCTCCTGCGGATACGGCGCCAACGTCGAAAAGGCCCAGACCGGGGCCATTGCTGCTGCGCCGGCCTGGCCGTTGGCGGAGAATGACGCTCCGTCCGAGGTCAACACGCCGGAGATGCGCAGCATCGAAGAAGTCAGCAAATTCCTCGGCGTCGATCCTGCACATCTGATCAAGACGATGATCTTCGAAAGCGACGAGGAGTTCGTCGCGGTCCTGATTCGCGGCGACCTCGAGATCAACGAGGTCAAGCTCAAGAATTTCCTGGACTGCACTCACCTGCAACTGGCCTCGGAGGCCAAGATCGAACAGATCACTGGCGGGCCTCAGGGCTTCTCAGGTCCGGTCGGTCTTGAAGGCATTCGTATCATTGCCGATCCCACGGTGATGGATCTCAAACAAGCGGCGACCGGTGCAAATACCTTGGACACCCATCTCGTCGGCGTAGTGCCCGGCCGAGATTTCCAACCAGCCGACATCGTGGACCTTCGAACCGCAAAGGCGGGCGACCCTTGCCCCAACTGCTCGGAAGCAATGATCGAGAAGCGCGGGATCGAGGTCGGTCACATCTTTAAGTTGGGCACCAAGTACTCCACGGCGATGAAGTGCAACTTCCTCGACGCCGAGGGCAAAGAAAACCCGATGATCATGGGATGTTACGGGTTGGGAGTCGGACGAACGGTTGCAGCTGCCATCGAGCAAAACCACGACGACAAGGGCATCATATGGCCCCTGCCTTTGGCGCCATACGAGGTCGTGCTGGTGATGCTCAACTCCGACAAGCCCGACGTCGTGGAGGCCGCTGAAGGTCTCTACACCCAGCTCAAAGATGCGGGCTTCGACGTTCTCTTTGATGACCGGCCCGAACGACCAGGAGTCAAGTTCAACGACATGGACCTGATCGGGTTTCCAGTTCGTATCGTTGCCGGCGCCCGTGGGCTGGCCGAAGGCAATATCGAGCTCAGTCTTCGCAGCGGTGGAGAAAAGACGCTGGTGCCGATCACCGACATGGTCGAGACCGTGCGCAAGACCCTGGACGAGATCCGAGCCCAGCTACCACAGTAGACTCTTCAACGAGGACAAGAACACATTTCCTCTCGCAAAGGGCGCAAAGAAAACACAGGGGATTATTAGTTTCCCCCTCTTTGCGTCCTTTGCGAGAAATTTGTATTTCCTTCCCGTTCGCTGCGGTTCAATTGCCTTTCTTCCGGCTCCACCGTGTTTCATACACAGCCTCCAGCCGGGGCGCCAGGACTCGGCGGCAGAAACGTTCCCCGACCATCACCCTGCCGGCTTCACCAAGAGCAAATGCAGCTTCCGGATCTTCCGCAAGGTGAGAGATTGCGTCACTGAATGCCGGAATATCCCCGGGTTCAACCCTGATGCAGCCGACATCGACCCAATCAGCCATGCCTCCACTGGGTGCAGCAATAACCGGGGTCCCCTGGGCGAGAGCCTCGATGCCCAGCATCCCGAAGGGCTCCTGCCAGAAGGAGGGAAAGAGCAGGGCCCGGGCCCGGGATATCTCGGCCACACACCGTCGGTGGTCGACCCATCCCAAAGAGTCTGCGCCAACAAGATCTTCGGTCAGAGTCCCTTCTCCCAAGACCTTCAGAGGGAGAGGACATCCAGCCTCGGTCCACGCCCGCCATCCATCAAGCACACCTTTGTGACGGACCAACCGACCGGCGAGGACAAAGCTGTTTCCAGATTTGCCCCTTAGAGGCCCTACTCCTACCCAGGGAGGGATCACCACGGCATGGCCAAGGCCGACGGCCGCCAGTTCTTCGGCCATGTAGTTGGATAGAACAATCAGAGTGGCATCGCCAATCGCCTTGAGGCGCTCTTTCGTCAGTGTCACAACCTGCTGTCGATAGGCCTCATCTACCAGGCAGACCGAGCAGTCGGCGTTCTCAAAAGGAATGTTGCACCTTGTCCCGTCGGGAAGAGTCTTGCCCATTCCAGGACAGAACACTCTATGATCTTGAACCGTGACCACGGCTTTCCCCGTGCTGACGATTCGCCGCAGGGCCTCTGGATTCATGATGTTCTGAGCGTGAATGACATCAGCGGACTCAATCAAGGGTCCCAGGCTTTCGAGCCTGGATCCTGTTGCCGTTGAGGCGGCCAGACCTCGAACCCGGATAAGCCCAACACCCTCAGGAACTCGAACTCCAGGATCGACACGGCCGACCGCCAGACTGACCCGCCAACCCATTTCCTGAGCCCACTCTATGATCTGCCGAAAATGGAGGTCAGCACCCCCGCGAACCGAGAGCCTGTCGGCCAGGTAGAGTACCTTCACACTCACTCCCGGCTAACGATGACTCGATCAACGAAGAGGACGGATTCCTTATGGCCGGTCCACCTGATTGAGAGACGATGCCGACCGGGACCCGACGGTTCGGGGATGGTGATGGTCTCAAGCCCCGACGCACGCCTGATCTCGAATTCAGAGGGGGTTCCATCGTTCCACCTGACGGAGAGGCTCCCCAACCAACCCGGAGGAACGACCCTGACCTCAATGTCGACACTCTCTCCTCCGCGCAGATTGAGCGGGACCGTCAATCCATCACCCCCACCCAAGAGCCAACCGTTGGCATGGGAAAACCGGGTCGGCGTGCCCGCTGGGGGCGCCGGCGCTCCACCATGCCGCCTGATCTGGGCGCTTTCCGCCTCAACAACGGTATCGGCCCTGAGCTCGACCGCAAGAACCAGACCCAGAGCTGCAACCAGCCACACTGCCGGCCCGACCCGGGCCAACCACCAGGCCCTGCGCGGCCGACGGCATATCCACCAAAGAACCCCACCCACAGCGATCACAACCAGAGGCACGACGAGAGTCGCCGTACTGGGCGTCAGGAACGAGGGAAACAGCGCTCGCGCATCGGCTGCAAACCGCCTGGACAGGGCATTCGTCAACCACCAACGGCCGTCGCCTGGATTGACTGAGAAATGAGGCCGGGTGACGAGAACCCACCACGGCGCCAACGCCACCGGGAACAAGAATGCAACGATTCGCCTGCGTCCGTCCGGCCGCGCGATCAGCACTCCCAAGGTCAGGAGCACGGCAGGCAGCATCGGGATCAGATATCGGGCCGGGGGCGAACCGCCGGCATACCACTCGATCGAGTGCAACAGAGCCAGCACGGTCGCCCCTCCTCCCAGAAGGAGCGCCCGCTCGCCATCGCCACCGCGACGCCACAGCAGGGGCGTAGCCACCAGTGCCACCAGCCACAGAGGGGCAGTCCAGGCCAATCCACCGGCGACATCGAACAACAATCCCCCGATCACCCGGAAGGCCAGAGCCGGATCAGTCGGAAGGAGGTGGTGGAGACGCCGATAGAACCCGAAAGGGTGACCCATCGTCACCAAGCCGACCAGGAGGGCGCCTAAAGCCGCCGCTCCGACCACGATTACTCCCGTCAGCCGTGTCCTCCCGCTGCCCCGCCACCAGCCCGCCAAAGCTACCGGAAGTGTGACCAACGCCAAACGGGTTTTGGCCGCTACGGCTACCAGAGCCAGTGCAGCTGCTGCCAACCGCCCCCATCGACCCCGAGAAACCAGCAGGAGCATGGCAGCAATTACCAAAGCCCCCAGCAAACCCGGCCAAATCTGGGTCGAAAACGTCACCAACGGATAGCTCATACACGCTATCAGGACAAGGATGACAGCAACCCGGTTCGGTGGCGAACCCAACTGTCGGAGGCGCTTGATGACCAATGCCACTAACCCGGCGCCGGCCAAGGCAAGCAGGATCAAAGCACCGGTTCTTCCGGCGATCAGGAATCCCGGAAGGAGGATCCCCGCCAGAACAGGAGAGTGGAAGAGCCGGTCAGAGGACATAATGGCATCCCTCACCGCGCCGCCGCCCTCCAGATTATTCTCCAGATCGAGGTCCTGGTCCTCGACCACAGATTCCATCAGGGCCATGTGAAAGGGCTCGTCACCCCACAATGAAGGCGTCAGGTGAGGCGTAGCCAGGGCCATCGGCACCAGGAAGATTCCAACCGCAAGAAAAACACGACCACGTTTCAACCACCCGACGGCTGCCGGCACCCAGGCCAGGAGCAAGGCCGCCAGACAAAGGTCGACGGCGTGACGTTCGACCAGGAGATGCAACGGCTCGACGGCCGCCCGAGAGATCATCAAACCTGCCGCCAGGAGCATCCAGGGCGGCCACGCATCAGTCCTCCTCCAAAGCCCCGATATCAACTGCAGCAATGCGACTGCGGCAGCCGTCAGCCAGAGCCAGCGTTCGGCCTCAAGGTCTCGGGGTGAGGTCGGTTTCGAAGGTCCTGACGACATGAGGCGAACAACTACCTCCTCCGCAAGACCCGACCGCCTTTGAATGACCGGGATAACACCTTCGGGGACGTCAAGGACGATACGATCAGCCCGCTGCCAGGTACGGCCCGGCCTCCACACTCCCTGCTTCGATGCCCCATTGACCTCGTTCGCCTGAGAATTAATGACACCGGCTCTGCCACCAGATCCGCGATGCATCCTCAAAGCCACCCTCTTCGATCCGATAAAGATCGTTGCTGCCTTGGCGCCCTCGCGAACCTTTTCGAGATTATCGACGATGACG
Organism: Thermoanaerobaculales bacterium; assembly: GCA_029932545.1. Classification (GTDB taxonomy): domain Bacteria; phylum Acidobacteriota; class Thermoanaerobaculia; order Thermoanaerobaculales; family Sulfomarinibacteraceae; genus DAOWGJ01. The sequence continues at coordinate 5,600 of JAOZPW010000125.1, forward strand.
TCAACGACGTAGGGCGATCCGTTGCCCACTCGCAGAGGAGATTCCACGGTGTTCTGATCAAGCCGCAATCCGCCACCTTCGGGTGTCGGAGTCAGGGGAGGCCCAATGAACAGACAGGCCAATACGATGCACGCTCCGGCGACCGCGGGAGGCAATCTGAGGGATGCCCCAAGGATGACGATGAAGATGACCCCACCAATCCAATTGAGCCCGGGCAGGATCTCACCAGCGGCAGGCAGGCCCCAAGTTCCGAGCGACATGACAACCAGGGCAACGGCGCCGAGGCCTGGATACAAGGCGACCAAACCCTGAAAAAGTCGATCGACGTCTCCCTTTTCCACTTCCTTGAAGGCTCGGCTGAGAATCAACGCCACCACGAGGCCGATTCCGGTCAGTAGCCAAACCATGGTCGGGCATGCATACATCGTCACCACCACGGTCACGAAGACCGCGATCATCCCCAAGGAGGGACTGACAGCGGCCAGGGCGCCTGGGACAACTGCCGAGGCGACAATCACCCCGCCGGCGCCAAGCCAACCAGAAGATACCGTCGCAAAACCAATGACCAAGCGAACGGCCACACCGAAAAATGCGGTCACTACAAACCGCTCCGATCGACCGGGCGCCTTTCGAATCGCCGCAGACCAGGCTGCCCAGGCGGCCAGGAACACCAACGGAGCCACCATCATCTGCCGCATCACCGCCGAGGGCACCATGGTGATGACGACGGCAGCCGGCAGGAGAAGCGCTTCGGCCGCACGGCGCCGCCACCCGCCGGGCGCCATCCACCCCGAGGGCACAAAAGCCGCCAAAACGGCGAGAACAATCCACAAGCCCTCGGTTGATCCAATCAATCCCAGCGCTGTCATCACTCCCACCAGAAGCGTGTACGCTCCCGGCGTCGCCCAGGCAGCCAACCGTGATGCCGTCATGATCAGAGAGTATAGGGGAGCGATCAGCTGTCAGCTATCGGCTGTCAGCTATCAGCTCTCAGCTCTCAGCTCTCAGCTATCAGCTATCAGCTCTCAGCTCTCAGCTCTCAGCTCTCAGCAAGCGGCCAAGAGCGCTGCCCCGCAAGCGAACCCAAAAACACAATTTCTCGCAAAGATCGCCAAGCACGCAAAGAGGAAAGATTGATAATCCCCGAGTGTTTCCTTTGCGCTCTTTGCGAGAGAATTT
>JAOZPW010000125.1:6788-8975 GCA_029932545.1 Thermoanaerobaculales bacterium
CAGCTCGATCGGCGGTCGCCCTCGACGCGCCGAACCCGCGGCGGCGCCTCCTGGCGCCGCCAACCGGACTATGACACCATGCCGGGCGTGATCGAGACACCCGATTTTGATGTGGTGATCGTTGCTTTCAACGATGCGGAAACACTTCCGGCATGCCTGGCTGCGGTCGAGGCTCTCAATCCCAAACCCTGTCGCCTGGTGGTCGTCGACAATGCTTCCTCAGATGACTCGGCCGACATTGCCCGGAATGCTGGCGCAGAGGTCCTTTCCCTGGAGGAGAACACCGGTTTTGCGGGCGGCATGAACCGCGGTATTGAGACAACAAATGCCCCGTGGGTTCTCCTACTCAATCCTGATTGTGCACCCGAGCCGGATTGTGTCACGCAGTTGCTCCACGAAATTCACGCCCGGCCCCAGGCCGACGAAATCGGATCCGCCACCGGCCTTCTCATACGAGCCCGGGGGGCGAATCTTGTCTCGACCAAAACCGTCGATGCCGCCGGCATGGTCGTCACGCCGTCCGGCCGTCACTTTGACCGCAGTGCCGGCAGCCCCCAAGAGGCTGCACCTCAAGAAACGGCCTGGGTCTTTGGCGGCACCGGCGCTGCCACTCTTTTTCGGAGGCACGCACTCGACGATGTTGTCTACCCTGACGGCCAGGTTTTCCCCGAATCATTTTTCTGCTACCGGGAAGACGCAGAGTTGGCCTGGCGTCTCCAATACCGGGGATGGCACTGCCTCTACGTCCCAACGGCCCGGGCCCTTCACCAACGTGGATTTCGCCCGGAAAGCGGCCGCCGCGGTCAAACGTGGATCAACCGCCACTCGGTCAAGAATCGCTTCCTGCTGCGCGCCCACTGTGCGGACGTTGGCTGGCACCTCCGCTGCTTCCCCTTCTGGCTGATCCGAGACCTTTTGGTAGTCGCAGCCTGTCTGACGGTCGAGACCTCCTCCCTCCCAGGGTTGATCGAGGCCTGGCGCCAAAGACATGATGCGGCCTCGAGACGGCGGTGGGTCCTTTCCCGTGCAACGGCCTCATCCCGACAGGTTTCACGGTGGTTTCGTAGACCTGAGGGATGGGTGAAACTGATCAACGACCGATGAAGATCGCCATTGTGGGAACTCGTGGCGTCCCCGCCTCATATGGCGGCTTCGAAACCTTTGCCGAAGAACTGGGACGCCGCCTGTCCGACCGAGGGCACGAAGTCTGGGTCTACGGCCGACCGGGCTTCGTCGACCCGGACCTTGGGACCTATCTCGGCATGAAACTCGTCGTCGTCCCGGCTATTCGTTCCAAACACCTGGAGACCGTCTCCCACACATTCGTATCTTCGATCCACGCCCTCAGGCAGGGCTTCGACGTCATCCTGATGTGCAATGCCGCCAATGCACCCTTCGTAAAGCTGCTCCAGTTGGGGGGCTTGCCGGTTGCTCTCAACGTGGACGGTCTCGAACGCAACCGCCGAAAATGGGGTTGGGCCGGCCGAACCTACTATCGCCTCTGCGAACGGTGGGCCGCCCGATGGCCTGACGCCGTCGTGACTGATGCCGAAGTTATCAGGCGCTACTACCGTCGCGCCTACTCCGTCGAAAGTACAATGATCGCCTACGGAGCAGATCTACCCCGCCCCGAAGGCACCGAGGCGCTCGAGACCCTGGGTGTCACACCAGGAGAGTACGCCCTCTACGTCTCTCGATTCGAACCGGAGAACAATCCAGACCGCGTAGCCGAGGCATGGGTCCGATCGTCCACCAAACGACGTCTGGTCATGCTGGGAGGAGCCCCCTACGCTCCGGAACTGACGCAAAGAGTCCATGCCATCGCCGATGACCGCGTCATTCTCCCAGGACCCATCTACGGCGAGGGCTACCGCCAATTGCTCTTCAACAGCCGCCTCTATATTCACGCTACCGAGGTTGGCGGCACCCACCCGGCCCTGATCGAGGCGATGGGCGCGGGCCGACCGGTCATCGCGTTCGATACTCCCGAAAACCGGGAAGTCATCGGATCGGCCGGCCCTCTCTTCAGATTCGACGGATCTCGGGCCCTTGATACACTGATCACCAAGGTGCTGGAAGACGACGACCTACTGATGACCCTCGGGCGGGAGGCAGCCAAGAGGGCCGAGGCCCTCTACTCGTGGGAGGCTGTCACCGACGCCTATGAGTCGCTGCTGGAGGGACTAT
>JAOZPW010000125.1:9075-10577 GCA_029932545.1 Thermoanaerobaculales bacterium
CGGGCACGCACGGTGGCGTATTGGATCTGGACGGCAGACGTCCTGTTGACGGCGGCGGCCTTCGTGCTGGCGTGGTATTTCAGGTCACACCTGGCGCCGAAGCTCTTTCCCGGCCTTTTCCCCACCGAACTCTACCCTCTCTCCCGCTACCTCGGCCTGTTGGCTCTGATTGTCCCCATTTGGACGGTTCTGCTCCTGACCCGTGAGGCCTATACCTCACGCCGTCTGGTTTCGATGGCCGCCGAGACCTGGCACGTCCTCCAGGTAGTCGGGTTAGGAATCCTCACTCTGGCCGCAACAGGGTGGCTGCTCCGATTGGATTTCCTCTCGCGCCCGTTTCTGGCCCTCTTTGCCGGGCTCAACCTGGCGTTCCTCCTGGCTGAGAAGTTGGCCCTTCGCCTGATGGCCCGCCACTTCCGCCGCCGCGGGTTCAACTTCAGGACTCTGTTGATCGTCGGCCTCAACGTCCGATCCGCAGAAGTCGCCTCCATCATCGAAAAACACCCACACTGGGGCCTTAAAATCCTGGGTTTCGTCGCCCCCAACAGAGACGCCCCTTTAGAATTTTCCGGTCTTCCCGTCCTCGGCGCCGGCGAGGATCTCCCACGAATCCTCCAGGACGAGGTTGTGGACGAGGTGTTTTTTGTTCTCTCGAGACGCCAACTGGACGAATTCGAAGACGCCATCCTCCTGTGTTCCGAGCTGGGCATCAGGTCCAGGGTCGCCCTCTTCTTCCCCCACCTCAAGGCGCGCGTGCTCTTGGAAGAGTTGGAGGGTATCCCACTGCTGACGTTCACGACCGTGCCGGCATCTCCCTTTCCGCTGTTCCTCAAACACCTGGGGGACCTCGTTATCTCCTTCGCCGGCCTGGTCATCCTCAGCCCGCTTCTCGCCCTGATCGCTCTCGTTGTGAAACTGACCTCTCGGGGCCCAGTCCTCTTTGTCCAGGAACGCTGCGGTCTCAATGGCCGACGATTCCGCCTTTATAAATTCCGGACGATGGTTCCGGACGCCGAAGCCCGCCGTGCCGAGGTCGAACACCTCAACCAGGTCAACGGACACGCCTTTAAAGCCTCCGACGACCCTCGCATCACCGGCATCGGTCGTCTCCTGCGTCGTTTTTCCCTGGACGAATTGCCCCAACTGTTCAATATCCTCAAAGGCGACATGTCCCTGGTCGGTCCAAGGCCTCCAATTCCGGATGAGGTCAGTCAGTACCAACGGTGGCAGCGACGCCGTCTGTCGATGAAACCCGGATTGACCGGCCTCTGGCAGGTCTCCGGACGGGCGGACCTCGAGGACTTCGACCGGTGGATTCGGCTGGATCTCAGCTACATCGACCAGTGGTCCCCGTGGCTGGATCTGAAGATCCTGCTGAAGACAATCCCAGCCGTTTTATCAGGCCGCGGTGCGGCGTGAGTAGGCTGGGAGGCTCGGCGAATTGGTGGCGGCGGGAGGATCTAGATGACGGCAGCTATCAAGAGAAAAATACATGACTAGCG
>JAOZPW010000126.1 GCA_029932545.1 Thermoanaerobaculales bacterium
ATGAAATCAACACTCTCGGCTGCTTCCTTGGTCTTCGTCTCGTCGTTCATTTGATGGCTCCTCGGAACCTAAGGTGAGTGGTTCTGGCGGACGAGATGGGCTGAAAACTCGAGACTCTGGTGCCTGCAAAAAACGCAGGCATACCGGGAGTATGTCGAGGCTTTTTGCAGGTGTCCAGAGGCCGAGGATTTGGTGCAGATCGCCACCGAGAATCGCTCATTTTATGGTCCTTAACACTTCAATGGCCCGACGTATCCGGCTGCGGCAGACCTCTTTGCCCAAGACCGCCATCGTGTCGAACAGGGGCGGTGTCGCCGTACGGCCGGTGACGGCAATCCGAACAGGCATGAAAACCTCTTTAGGCGTAACCTCGGTTTTCTCACAGAACCGGCGCATGGCATCCTCCACACTGTCGACCGTCCAGACCAGGATTGGCTCCAGAAAATCCTCCAGGAGTCCGCGAAAGAGCTTGGCCGTTTGGGGGCCGTTCTTGCCTTTGGCGAGGAGTTTCGTGCGGGCCTTTTCGTCATACTCGACATCACCGGTGAAAAAGAAGGCAGCATATGAGAAAAAATCCTGCAGCGTTTCAATCCGCTCGTGCGCCAGTGGCAGCACCTTCAAAAGATATTCATCCGACAGCCACTGAGTCTTGAGGCGTTCGAGCAGTTCTTTTCCTTCGAGTTCCCGGATGTACTTGCCGTTGAGCCATGTCAGCTTCTGCAGATCAAAGACTGGTCCGCCGAGGGAAATCCGTTCCAGCGTCAATTCCGAAATGAACTCCGCAATCGAAAACTCCTCGCGCTCATCCGGCATCGTCCAACCCATCAGGGCCAAATAATTGAGCATCGCCTCCGGCAGAAAACCAGCCCTCTTGAAGTGATTGAGGCTGACCGGGTTCTTGCGTTTGGAGATCTTCGACTTGTCGGCGTTGCGCAGCAGGGGCAGGTGGCAGAAGACCGGCAGCTCCCAGCCGAAAGCCTCGTACAGACGGACATGCTTGGGCAATGAGGAGATCCACTCTTCGGCCCGGATGACGTGGGTGATGCCCATCAAATGGTCGTCAACCACATTGGCCAGATGGTAGGTCGGGAAGCCGTCCGACTTGACGAGCACCTGGTCGTCGACCTGGGCGTTGTCGATTGTGATTTCGCCTCTCAAGAGATCGATGACCGTGCTCTCGCCCTCTGAGGGCATCGCCAGGCGGATAACGTGTTCCTCGCCGGCTGAACGCCGGGTGGCGGATTCTTCAGGAGCTATAGAGCGGCAGTGGCCGTCATATCCAAGGGCCAGCTTGTTCTCGCGCTGGTGGGCCCGAAGCTCGGTCAGGCGTTCCCGGGTGCAAAAGCACGGGTAGGCATCTCCCGAGGCCACCAGTTTCTCCACATGTTCCGTATAGATCTCTGACCGTTCACTCTGCCGGTAGGGCCCACATGGGCCACCGATATCCGGCCCCTCGTCCCACTGCAAACCCAACCACCGCAGGGCCTCGAAGATCATCTCTTCGCTGGCCGTATTGGACCGGACCCGATCGGTGTCCTCGATGCGAAGGATGAACTGGCCGCCATGCTTCTTGGCCAGGGCGTAATTGAACAACGCGACGTAGGCCGTGCCGACGTGGGGATCCCCCGTAGGTGAGGGCGCAATTCGTGTTCTGACGGTATCACTCATGATATCTCCAAAAAACGCCGCCCCGAAGGCGGCGTGAATCGTATGGCGGTGAGGGAGGGATTCGAACCCTCGGTCCGCGTTTCCACGGACAGCCGCTTAGCAGGCGGCCCTGTTCGACCACTCCAGCACCTCACCGAGTGGGATCGGTATTGTACGTATTCCCCCGTTACCTGTAAAGTGTTGCCCAACCTGGGCTCCGATCCAGGCCTGGTTCGACACGGAGGGATGGCCGAGTGGTCGAAGGCGCTGGTCTTGAAAACCAGTGAGGTGCAAGTCTCCAAGGGTTCGAATCCCTTTCCCTCCGCCAGCAATTCGTCGAACGAATTGTTGTTGTCTCTTGTTGTTCCGGTCCGTCTTATTGACCAAGATACAGCCCGGCGCCGGGTCCCGGCGGAAGGCCCAACAGCAGCCATGTCACCAGGCCCTCTCCGATGTGGGGCTGGATCTGCCTTCTCAGACATGTGAATCTCTGGAGTTCACCGGCTCTGAATCCGTCTTCGGGAGGAGGATAGTGCCGACGATGAATAGGACACCGATGATGACGGCCGGGATCCAACCCGGGATCTTTGGCAGAAGGGCCGAATAGATACCCGTCTGAGCCAGGGTCATTTTGCCGCCAAAGAGCGGGTTCATGAGAAAGGTATCGGCCAATGATCCGTACAGGAGAGTGTAGATTCCGGCTCCTGTAAGACCGCCCAATAGGAAGAAAAGTGCATCGAGTCCTTTGGAGAAGGTAGCGGCGACCCCTGTTCCCGGACAATAGCCGGAGATCGCCCAACCAACTCCCATCAGAGCGCCGCCAAAAACAACACTCCAGTCCATTGTCTTGACACTGAGGTGTCCACTGTCGACAAGGCCGAGAGCCAGGCCGATGAACAGCAGGATAGAGCCAACGCCGATGCCTGTGAGGATGGTCTTCATCAGGCGGGGATCCCGCAGGCGCAGCATGTCGATGATCTTGTCGGGATCGGCCGCACCGATTCGCTGTAGAACAAAACCGAAGAGGGCACCAAGTATGACTGCCATCAAGATCTGCATCGCCACCTCCCTATCGCCTGTAGATCAACATCGCGGTGGGTATGGCAGCCAGGAAAGCAGCTGCCGCGAAGACATAGCCGCTGACGGACGTCTGCATGATGCCGGACATCATATGGCCGCTTGAGCAACCACCGGCAAGCCGGGCGCCGGCAAGAACGATGACGCCACCAAAAAAGGCAAGGGCGAATCTCAAGGTCCTGCTATGACCGAATCGTTGAACATGTACGTCTGGTATGGGCGAATCCGGGAAACCGGGGCGGCGGTTTCGGTCCATCAGATGACCGAGCAGGCCGCCGACGGCCATGAATATGACGAAAATGAACCCATAGTTAACCGGATTGGCGACCGATTTCGCATACTTCCCGCCAGACTTATTCAGGTAGGCGTTAGTACTGCGAAATCCCGACTTTGCCTGGTCATCCCGCTGCACCAAATCAGGATTGACGGCGCCGGCCACGATGCCATCTGCAATGACGAATTGCGTTGAAACCCCGATAGGTTTGACCAGGGCGACGGCCAGAAAGAATGTCAGACCGAGGATTACGCCGCCTGTTTTCCAGTTCCAATACATCTGCTGCCTCCTGTGAACACCTCAACAAAGAACCAGAGTCTACCTCAGCAGAGCCCCGAGCCGGTGCAGAAGTTCGGTACCAGCTGAGCGGGTCATTTGGCGTTCACTTTGAAAGATTTGAAACCTTTTTCCATGATTTCAGTATGATATCATTATGACATCATTGGAGGTTTCACATGGTCGAAGAAAAGACATATCGCCCGCTCTCAGGTTGGTTTCCACTGATCTTCAACATCGCACTGGCACTAGCCGGTCCTTTTTTCTTCATCACAGGCCTGGTCGGCATCAACCACGTGGGTGGCCCAGGCTATATCCTGAGGATCGTGCTCGGCGTGCTGCTCTTCGTCACGGCGTTCATTTGCCTTTTCGGCTACATGGCCATTGCTCCCAACCGAGCGCGAGCGCTCCTGCTCTTCGGCACCTACAAGGGCTCAGTGTTGAAATCTGGATTTTTCTGGGTCAATCCGTTTTTCTCGAAGAAGAAGATCTCGCTACGTGTGCGGAACTTCGAGACCGGATCGGTCCACACCCCCGAACAGAAGAGCGAGACCGGCAAGGTGCTGCAGAAGGCGACCCGGACCTCAGGGCGCCCCTCCAAGGTCAACGATCGCGACGGCAACCCCATCGAGATCTCGGCCGTGGTGGTCTGGCGGGTGGTCAACACCGCAGAGGCGCTCTTCGAGGTGGATGACTTCGAGGACTTCGTCGCGGTCCAGAGCGAGGCAGCCCTGCGAAGCCTGGCCAGCCGTCACCCTTACGACAGCGAGGATCACGAGGTCTCGCTACGCGGCAATCCCGACGATATCTGCGGCCAGCTCGAGGGCGATATCCAGGAGCGACTGGACAAGGCCGGAGTCAAGGTGATCGAGGCCCGGATTAGCCATCTCGCCTACTCTCCAGAGATTGCCGCGGCCATGCTTCAGCGGCAACAAGCCCAGGCCGTCGTTGCGGCGCGGACCAAGATCGTCGAAGGAGCGGTTGGAATGGTGGAGATGGCCCTCAACCAACTGGCCGAACAGCACATCGTTGAGCTCGACGACGAGCGCCGCGCCGCCATGGTTTCCAATTTGCTGGTCGTGCTGTGCAGCGACCGCCACACCCAGCCGGTTGTCAACACGGGCTCGCTCTATACATAGGAGCCCGGCATAAAGTGAACAAGCGCGAAGCCTTTCTCTTGCGGGTCGATCCCGAGGTCCTCAACGCACTCAGGCGTTGGGCACGGGACGACCTGCGGTCGGTCAACGCCCAGGTGGAGTTCATCCTCCGCCGGGCGTTGATGCGCGAGGGCCGGCTGCCCAAGGGTCAATTGAAAAAGGGGGCATCCACCAAGCGAGTGTAGGCATCCCGGGTTTGCTTTCACCTAACTTGAGCGATTCTGGCGAATGAGATGCGTCAAGTCCTTGAGGCTCTGGTGCTTGAAAAAAACGTAGGCATACCTATTTGTCTGTCGAGGCTTTTTGAAAGTATCCAGGGTCCAAGGACTTGACGCAGGTCGCCGATGAGAATCACTCAATTTAGGTTTCACTTGTTTGTCGGGTCGCCGTCCGCATAGAGTTTGCCGAGCCCATCCTTGTTGATTTCCCGTGCGAGCTTCGAAATCCACTTGGTGAATTTACCTTCGGTGGTTGACCAGCTGGTTCCGCTGACCACCCTATGGTGCATCGCAACGAGCAACTCCCCGCTCTCGCGATCGGTGAACTTGAGATCAATCGTGGTATTGCCGGACCCGGCCCCAAAGCCGACCAGGATTTTCGCAGTCGAGTTACCCGTACTACAGTCGATGATCCGACCCTCGACCACCACGTTTCCTGCTTCCAAGGAGGTGGTTACACCCCTGATCTCATCGCCGAAAATCTTGGAAAATGATCGTGCCATTTCACCATTGAGCATTCGTGCCAGCCGCTGATCTTCCTCGTCACGATCCTCGGCCGACTCTCCCCGAAAAACGGGCTCCGGCCATGAGACGAAGTGGAGCGTTTGCCCTGGAAAAGAGAAACCCTCCTTGACCCACAGGTAATCGAGCTTGTCGACTTCACAAAACTCCAGACCCTTACCGAAGAAAAAGGGGTCGAGAGTGCCGTCATCCATCGGACCGGTGGCAACTTTCGGTCCTCTGGTCTTCGCCTCGACCCCGGACGCTCCAACAAAAACAAAGGCCAGAATCACAATCAACAATATTACGAACGTTCGAGCACGCATCTCCACCTCCTTGTTCCCGGTCTCATGATAAACGATACGCTCCACCCTCCTGGCCTATAATGAACGCCGAACGGCAGGGAGGTCAGATGAGAAGACAACAGGTCATAACACAGACCGTCGGGATCGCCTTGGTCACACTGACGATGCTGGCCGAACCGGTCTTTGCTCAGCGAGAGGAGTGCACGTCGGCGGTTGTTGGGCCGACGGCCACCACATCGGGTGCACCCATCCTGTGGAAGAACCGCGACACGAATATTCTTTCGAACCGGGTAGTATTCGTGGATGAGCAGCCCTTCACCTATTTGGCCCTGGTCAACGGTGACGATCCTTCGGGTCGACGCTGTTTTGCCGGCCTGAATTCCGAAGGCTTCGCAATCATGAATACGGTGGCCTACAACCTTCCCGATGTTGCCGGTGAGGCCAAGGATCTCGAGGGGACGATCATGGCCGACGCCCTCAGAACCTGTCGCACGGTGGATGACTTTGCCTCGTACCTCAAGGCCAACCAGGGGAAGCACCTGGGCAGTCTTGCAAACTTCGGCGTGATCGACGCCCAGGGCCGTGCCGCCATCTTCGAGGCCCACAACCACGGTTTTTCAATGCTCGACACGGCTGATATGGCGGCAGGCTACCTGGTGAACACCAACTTCGCCCGCACCGGCGAGGAGGGTGAAGGTGGCGGCTATCTCCGTTTTGAGCGTGCGACGACCCTCTTTGAGGACCTCGGGGGCTCCAAGATTCCCTTTGAAACGATCCTTACAAAATTCTCTCGCGACATCGGTCATGCCTTGATGCGAAGGCCAACCTGGGAGGAGATGGCCCTGGTTTCGGCGGACAAACCGGTCTGGATCTCCACCCGAGACAGCATTGACAAGTACCACACTTCAGCAACCGTGGTCATTGAGGGTCGACAACCCGGGGTGGGTGATTCGGTGGCTACCATGTGGGTTTTGCCCGGCGAACCGCTGTGCGCAGTCGCCGTACCGCTCTGGGTGGAGGCACAGTCCTGCCCCGATGTGCTCTCCCAGGGTGAACCCGACGCAGCGATGTGGGCCGAAAGTCTCCGCATCAAGAAGATTGTGCGCCCCTTTTCAGAAGGCCACAAGAACGAGTATCTCAACCTGACACCACTGGTCAATCGTGATGGCGGCTTTCGTGCCCACCTGGACACAGGGGAGGCCGAAATCCTGAAATTGACCTCCGAATTCCTCCAGACGGCCCACAGTCCAATGGAATATCGTACCTTCCAGGAAAGCATGACGCAACGCGCTTTGCACGCCCTGAGGTCGGTTGGCGAACCGAAATCTGACACGAAGGCCCTGACGAAAATCATCGTTTCGGACGCTTCCTGAGGGGCTATGGACCCAAGGACCCCTTGATCGCAGGCAATTCTCCGATGCCTTTGAGAGAGATTATCAGTCGATAGTCCTTGGCCGGATAGGTTGCCGATTTCAGATCCCGGTACTCTGCCCGCACACCCCAACAACTTCCCTTCCAGCCAAGGCCGTAGCGCTGTTGCTGGAGCAAGGATTTTTCCACATCGTAGGCAATATGGACATCGAAGGAGAGTGGGAAATCAACCTTTTTCAGCCCGAACCGCACCTGAGCCTGTGATGAGGTCTTCTCGCCCGTCGTCACCGAATAACCGTCGTACCAGGTCATCCCAACATTGTACGAGGGCATGAACATTGAAGCCGACAGGGAAGTCGAGCGCAACTTGTTGGTCAAGGCGTCAAAAGAGGCTCGGGCATCGACCGCGGTTCCCGTGACGGGAACGACCCGCAAGGCAACGCCATAGGGACTCTTCTGTGAAGTCACGCCGTCGGCCCCGTAGCTCAAAGGGTCTGAGAACGAATAGGTCTGGAAGAAATCCAGCGAGGCAATTTCGCGGGCGCTGGGGTTCTTTCTTGACTTGACATAAAGACGATTGGCCAAGGTCAAGGTGGCCCGGTTTGTAATCAGCGTCGAATCCACTTCGTCGAAGAGGGGAATCAAATCCATGTCATCCCCGGGATCCGAAAGGTATTGGTAGGTCAGCCGCGGCTCGACCAGATGCTTGACCTTAGTGCCCTTGTCGTTGTCCAGATCAAAGATTCGGGAAAAGGATGGACCCACCAGGTCCAATCGACCCAGGGCGTAGACTCTCGATATCGGCGTCTCATCGAAGGACTTGCGATCATCGGTGTAGCGGGAGCTGTACCAGGTGACCCTGCCGCCTACGCTGGGGGTGACCGTCAGCCAAGTCGGGCCGGGAAGGGTGTATGAGATCTCCGGAAACAGATCGGCACGAGCGTAGGTCCCCTTGAGATCACCCCCGCGATCGACGTTGAAGACATTGACCGACGAGATCAAATTCCAGTAGAGCGCGGTCCTCCCAATGCGGTTGGACCGGATGCGGATTTCGGCCTCGGGCAACTGGTGCTGGGTGACGTCTTCGCCCGTCAGAAAGGTCACCCGCCGATCCAGGCGAAGATTGAGGGTGGCGGGCCCCCGGGACCGGGTCGCGAGAATCTGCGAATAGAGGTAACGACGAGTGTTTTGTTGAACGTCGTTTTCAAACTCCTGGAAGAAATCATTATCCGATAATTCATGGATCTCGGCCATTAAATTGAAACCCAGAACGTCATCCTGCCGGTGCTTCCCGTCGATCTTCCACTGCCACACGCCATCGTTGGGATCCCGAACGGTGTAGGCAAAGAGTTCACCGTAGGCCCCCTGCGTCGGCGCCCAACGAAACTCCGAACCCAAGCCATAGTATTTCTCAGAGAACCAGTCGATGTAGATCGTTGTGTCGTAGCTCCTCCCGAGCGGCACGAAGAGTCGCGCCCCCAGATGAAAGCCCCGACGTTCTGAATAACCGAATCCCGGCATCATGAACCCCGCAGCCCTCTCGGTTTTGACCGGCCAGAGCAGATACGGGAAATACAAGACCGGCAGACGCTTGATCCTGAAGGCAACACCCTTGAAACGCCCATAGCCCTCGTCCTCGATCAGCGCCTCTCTCAGGTGAAGGTCCCAGGAGGGACGATCCTCCTGCTCACAGGCGGTGAACGTTCCGTCAATGATTCGGTAATGGGTCTCGTCGACCCGCTCCAGAACTGCGCCGGTGAAACTGTAGGACGGGGGCGCCGTGCCCGTCGCATTGGTGAAGGTCCCGCTCTTGGTCTTGAGGTTGTAGAGCAAGCGATCCGCAGTGAACCGCTGCGGTCCACGATCAAGGATTACACCGCCCTCGGCCTTGATATCGCCTGTGGCGCGGTCCAACTCGACCGACTGGCATTGGATCCGGACATCCTGGTAGGTTATGACAACATCCTCGAAGGCATGCCACACATTGCCCTCCCACTCCTGGGATCCCTTGGCTCGCACGGCGACCGCCCCCATCTGGGCGGTCGCTTGGACGGCCACCAAGAGGATCACAACCAGGATGATCCACCTCAGAGGCCCGGCCTCCAGATTCCACGCCTTCAAGGTCTCTACAACTTCTCGACGATCATCGCGGCGGCCTCGCCGCCACCGATGCACAACGAAGCACAACCGAACCTTTTGCCGTGACGCTCAAGGGCATTCAGCAGAGTCACCATGATCCGGGCGCCGGATGCACCGATCGGATGTCCCAGGGCTACGGCGCCACCGCTGACGTTGACCTTGTCGACGGACAACTCCAAATCGGTCAGTGCGGCCAGAACCACCGCGGCAAAGGCCTCGTTGATCTCGAATAAATCGATGTCGCCGATCGACATCCCTGCCCTGTCGAGAACCTTCCGGATGGCGCCGATCGGTGCGGTGGTGAACCACTCGGGCTCCTGGGCAACGGTCGCCTGGGCGACGATGCGAGCGATCGGTTTGCGCCCTAAAGCCTGAGCCTTCGAGGCCGAGGTCAACACCAACGCGGCCGCACCGTCGTTGATCTTGGAGGCGTTGGCCGCCGTGACGGAGCCTTCCTTGTCAAAGGCCGGACGCAGCTTGGACATCTTCTCCAGATTTGCCTTGCCAGGCTCTTCGTCGGCATCGACGACCGTGACGGCGCCCCTCCGTCCAGGCACCTCAACAGGCGTAATCTCCGCGGCAAATGTCCCGTCCTCCATTGATGCCAGCGCGCGTTGATAAGACATCATTGAGAATTCATCCTGGGCTTCACGGGTAAATCCATAGTGCTTGACACAGGTTTCGGCACAATTGCCCATGTGCTTGTCGTCATAGGGGTCCCACAAGCCATCGAAAACCATATGGTCGATCACCTGACCGTTGCCCATCCGATAGCCTGTGCGCCCCTTTGGCAAGAGGTATGGCGCCAGAGACATATTTTCCATGCCGCCGGCGACGGCAACCTCGTAGTCTCCACACCGGATATCGTTGGCCGCATACATCATGGTTTTCATGCCCGATCCACAGACCTTGTGAACAGTGACCGCCCCTGCCTCGTAAGGAATACCGGCATTGATACCCGCCTGGCGAGCCGGAGCCTGACCCTGACCGGCCTGAAGTACGTTGCCCATAATGACCTGCTCGATCTGGTCCGGCGTTACACCGGCCCGTTCGAGGGCCGCCTTGATAGCCACCGCACCCAGACGATGGGCTGGTACCGAAGACAGTGAACCGAGAAAAGAACCGATCGGAGTTCGCGCGCCTGAGAGAATGACAATGTCGTCCATGGTTGTTCCTTCTTTCCGGAGGCCGGAGATAGTTGATCCGACACACCTCGGAATATTGTACTAGGATCCCGCGAGGAGCGCGTCCCGTATTGGCCCTCGAATGGTCGGAACTTGGCCAAAGGGCACAACAAGGGCCGATCCGGCCACGCCCCTCGCGTAATGCGCTTCGCGCAATTGGAGTTTGAGACAAAAGAACAAACCTGTGCTCTCTTTTCTCCCGGTCCCCCATTGTGGCCGTGGGCGTCCCCGCCCACTGAGACCAGCCTACCAAATTTATAGGAATTTATAGGGGACACTACTCTTCTCCATCGGGGTTGGGGCCGACGCCGACGCCCAACCCCGAGAGCACCCAAAACGCCAAAACCATAAAGAACAATGTCCCCTATAATCCCCTATAATTCTCTCAGAACCCCGTTTTGGCCCAGTTGCCGATGTGAAGCCCCTC
>JAOZPW010000410.1 GCA_029932545.1 Thermoanaerobaculales bacterium
TGCCAAGACCCAAACCCGTCCACCGAACGTCAGACGGAGGTTGTCCTCCGTAAATGTCGTCGATACCGGACCTGCGGCAATGATGCGCACGTTGAGCAGGGCTACGTGGGTGAAATACTCGGCAACCGTTTGCAGATCATGGTGTACGACGACGACCGTCCGACCGGCGGTCGCGAGATCATCCAAGACCCTGACGATGGCCCGCTCGGTCGGCGCATCGACACCCTGAAAGGGCTCGTCCAGCAGGTAAATTTCTGCATTCTGCGCCAGGGCCCGCGCCAAGAGAATGCGCTGCTGCTGCCCACCGGAGAGTTGGGCGATCGGGCGGTGGGCGAAGGACGACATCTCAACCTGCTCCAGGGCCGCCTCGGCAATCGCGGATTCAGAAGGGCCCGGCCGCTTGAACCACCCCAGTCGGCCATAGGTCCCCATCGTGACGACGTCCAGCACGTCGGTGGGGAAATCCCACTCCAGAGTCGCTCGCTGAGGCACGTAGGCAATCGAGCCGCGGACCTCACGCCCCGGCTTGCCGAAGATGCGCACTGCCCCGGCGACCGGCTCAACCAGGCCCATCACGGCCTTGATCAATGTGCTCTTTCCGGCGCCGTTGGGACCTACAATCGCTGTCCTGGTTCCAGGGGCCACCTGAAGGTCGAGATCCCACAACACCGGCGATCCGGTGTAGGCGACCGTCAGATCCTCGACCTCAACCGCCGGCACAACCGAGGCATCCATCATTGGGTTTGTCCCAGTGCCGCTACAATCGTCTCCACATTGGCCCGCACCGTGCCGGCGTATGTCGCCGCCGGGCCGTCAGGACTGCCCAAGGCATCGGAGTAGAGACTCCCACCTTTGGCAACTTCAAAACCCCGAGCCGCCACCGCCTCCCGAAGGGCTTCGATCGTGCGCGGCGAAACCGAGGTCTCGACGAAGACCGCCGGAATCTGTCGTTCGGCTATGAAACGGGCCAGTTCCTGAACATCTGCGGCGCCGGCCTCTGAAGCCGTACTGACACCCAGCAAACCACGGACTTCCAGACCGTAGGCCCTGCCGAAATACGAGAAGGCATCATGAGCCGTCACCAGGACCCGCTGTTCGGGCCCTATCGTCGACAAACGATCGACGATTTCTTGATCCAAAACGTCGAGTTCGGCACCATAGTCTGCAGCTCGTCGTTCGAATTGGCCTGCATGCTCAGGGTCAACTTCGACGAGACCGTCCCTGACGCAATCGACTGTCTGCTTCCACAGGGAAACGTCGAACCACACGTGGGGATCATGCCCCCCCGCCCCCTGGCTGGAGGTCACGATCAACTGGTTCTCTTCGATGCAGCCGGCCACGGCCACCGTGCGAACGCCCCGGCCGTCCATTTGCTCCAGCACCTCGCCCATCTTGCCCTCGAGGTGGAGCCCGTTGAAAAATACAATGTCGGCTGCAGCCATCCGGCGAACGTCGCCGGCAGACGGCTTGTAGACGTGGGGATCGACCCCGGCGCCCATCAGACTGACGACCTCGACGGCATCACCACCGACGTGCCGCACCAGGTCTGCGACGATCGTCGTCGTCGCTACGACCATCGGACGTCGATCTTCAGGGGCCGCACCTCGATCAACCGTCCCACCGCACCCGGCCAGCAAGACCAAAATCAACCCTGCTCCAATCCTCATCATCCATCCTCCACCACAGGCAACGATGCCGGCTCGTCCTGTATTGCAGATCATCGCGACATTGTACCCCGCAGCTCCGAAAAAGGCCGCCCGCGGATGCGAGCGGCCCAAGAAATCAGGAGAGAGACTAACCCAGCAGCCTACTGCTTTGAATACGCCCAGGCGCCCAGGTCACCGGACTCGAAGCCGTCTTTGAAGAGCACGTCCTTAAGCCAGTAGAACGCTCCAGACATCACGTCTTCTCGATCCTCGGCATTGTCGATCGCCTCGAAACCGAAGGCCAGGTAAACGACCCTGGCGCCGGAAACGCTGTCGACGGAACGGATTCCGGCGCCCCAA
Source organism: Thermoanaerobaculales bacterium (assembly GCA_029932545.1). Lineage (GTDB taxonomy): Bacteria > Acidobacteriota > Thermoanaerobaculia > Thermoanaerobaculales > Sulfomarinibacteraceae > DAOWGJ01. The sequence continues at coordinate 2,007 of JAOZPW010000410.1, forward strand.
AGCTCAGGGGTGTAGCGAAAAATCTCAACCGCATCGGCGTCATAGGGGGCAATCCGGCTGGGATATTCCTGGTTATTGGCACCATCCCCACCCTGGATATGCAGAATGATACCGTCCGATACCGGATCATCATCGACACCATCGACGTCATACCGGTTGACGTCGTCAGAGATGTAGTTGGCGTGCAGGTAGTCATGGTAGAAAGCAGCATCGGTATTGTCGGAGTCCCCGCTGACGAGGTCCCAGCCGATATCCTGGCCGGTGATGAACAACTCGTAGCCGTTGTCGAGGTGCGTTTCGACAAAGGCCCGATCAACTTCGTCGAGCGATGGGTATCCCAAACCGACGTTCCAGATCAGGGTCCGGATCGAGGTCGCAACATCATCGTTCAGTTTCGAAAAGGACAGGTTCCAAAAGCCCGCAGTCAATCCCGCATCGTCGAGTGCCTGGAGAAAATAACCTTCGTAGTCGTTGCCGCCATCGTCATCGACCAGGAGGGCATCAACGTTGTTGGTGCTGAAGACGAAGGGAATCTCGAGGTCCTTGGCGAGGTTCGTTGAACTCACAACAAGGTGATACCGCATGAAACCGCGGGTTGCCGCTGTGACATTGACGGTGAAAGTTGTGGACTCCTGCTCGGTCAAGCCGAATGCCCACGGGCCGGAATGTGGCGTTCCCACACTGTCGGAGAATGTCGCAGTCCATCCAGGGGGC
>JAOZPW010000411.1:0-589 GCA_029932545.1 Thermoanaerobaculales bacterium
TGGCCGCGACCGCGTCAGGTTCAGCCACACAGCGACCGTGGCAGCAAACAGCGGCTGTGATCCGGGGGCCGGAGCGCCCCGGAGGATTTCGACTGACCCTGAATCTGCCAACTGAACCTGCCGCTGCCATCTGGCGCTGTTCTCGAACCCCGGCCTTCAGGGTCGCTTCGCGCCCCCGCTCGGTGCATTTCCCGGAGGGGCGACATTTTTGACGATTGGAGGAGCGCCGCGCCCCTCCGAGAAATGACCTCGGCGGCCTACGGCGTTGGCCGAGATTCGCTTGCCAACGGTGTCGCCGAGCGTTGCCAGGTGTCGGCCTTCTTCGTGGCGACGGCCCAGTTGGGAGGGCTGCCCGGTGAAGAAAGCCGCACCAGGCACGCGCCGTCCGAGATGGGCGCCCAATAATTCCGGCCCGACCTCAAAATATGATAGGGTCCGCGTTCGGCTCGGACCGTCGGTGATTTCCGGTGTCCGTTGATTGTCAATTTCTATCTTCCCGCCCAGGAGGGCCAGTAATCATGAATTCTTTTCGATTTGTTGTTCTGATGACAGTTCTTTTCTCCGCGACTTTGTTGATGGCCCAGGCGCC
>JAOZPW010000411.1:599-2710 GCA_029932545.1 Thermoanaerobaculales bacterium
AGGCGGCCCAAAGGCCAAACACACCCCCTGACAAGGCTGTCGTAACGGTTAACGGTGACGAAATCTTGGCTGGTGAGGTCCAGATGGCAGCCCAGAGGATGGCTCAGAGCATGGCCCAATCGGGTCAGCAGGTGGATCCTCAGCAGATTGGCTCAGCTGCGATGCAGCAGATGGTCGATGGCGTGTTGCTGGTACAAGAAGCCAAGCGGAGGGGATTCAAAGCGGATCCGGCCGTTATCAAGACGAGTGTGGAACAGGCGGAAACCAGTGCAGGCGGGGCGGAACAACTGGATGTCACCCTTGCAGAGCAGGGGTTGAACCGAGCGCGTCTCAATAAGCTGATTGAAGATTCTGATTTGGTCAACCAACTGCTCATGAAGCTCGGTGAGGGGATTGAAATTTCTGACGAGAAAATTTCGGCCTTTTATAAGGAAAATCCAACATTCTTCGAAGCATCCGAGGAGGTCAGCGCGCGGCACATTTTGTTCAAGGTAGAGGCCGGCGCCGACGAAGAAACCAAGGCTGCGGCCAAGGCCAAGGCTGAAGCGGCCCTTAAACGTGTACTTGCGGGTGAGGATTTTGCCACATTGGCTACCGAGCTTTCCGAGGGCCCTAGTGGGCCGAAAGGTGGAGAGCTGGGCTTCTTTTCCAAGGATAGGATGGTGGCGCCATTTGCTGATGCGGCCTTTGCCCTCAAGCCGGGAGAGACTTCCGGGGTTGTCGAGACCCGTTTCGGCTACCACATTATTCGGGTCGAGGAACGTCACGATGCGCGAACCGTACCCCTCGATGAGGTACGGGATCGGATTCGACAGGGTCTGGTCCAGGAAGGGCAGCAAGGCCGGATTGAGGCACTTTTGACCAGTCTTCGGGACAAAGCCGAGATCGTCATGGTCGGTGCCGAGAACGCCCCCGCCCCGTAGTATTCGTCTTCTCTTGAACACAAAAAGGGCCTCCTGAGGGAGGCCCTTTTTTATTCCTGAAGCTTCGGAAGGTGGAGCCAGGACCAAAAGAAATTGATACTGGATACACCAGAGGCTCGGCAAAATAAAGGCCCCGGCTTTTCCGCCGGGGCCTTGGTTGATAAGAAAGGTTAAATGGAGTTAGTCAACAAAATGTGGGGCGCCCGGGCTTCTCGGTCCATTCCCGTCGTTCCCGGGATCGCCCCCGGCGCAGGGGTCCGAGTAGCTGCCAGATACCACGATTTGCCCATCTCCATCAAATATTTGGACAATGTCGATTCCGGAAATCGGACTCAGTTCTTCGGGGATTGGTCCGTTGCCAAGGTCGCCAAGGTTCAAGACGAAAAGGCGGCCGTTCCAAATGTCGACAGGCGTCATTTCGCCGATGTCGATACCGTCAACTTTCGCGGAGTAGGTCATTGAATCTTCTGGCGCCAAGAAGGTGACAATGAGACCTTCTTCGATGACATTGCCATTGAGTGTTCTGATCCACCACCAGGAGTCACCACCTTGTGATCCGGCGGCATCACAGAGGGCTGTGGCATCACTCTCGTAATCCCACTCCATCCCACAGGGCACGGAGAACGAGCCGGCAACGATCACTGTTCCTTGGGCGTCACGGATTTCAACGACATCGATGTTGGAGACAGGTTGAATTTCCTCGGGAAGAGGAATCTGTCCGGCAAAGACTGGATCCGATGAGAAGTCTGCCCAGAGGGCGCCGTCTTCACTGGCATCAAAGAACCCGAGATCAAAGCCGTCAATTGTGATCTGGTACGAAGCACTCGGATCGAGCGGGAATGCCGTCACCATCAGTTGCTCGGTTCCGTCGTCCCAAACGACCCAGGCAGTCTCGCCCGTTGCGGAGGATTGGGGATTGATGGGGCAAAGGTCGGTGTAACCCTCGTCCACAGGCATCGGCGGTTCGGGAACATCGTCACAGCCGTCGACAAAGCTGCCGGCAACGATGGGTGCGCCATCGGGGGAGACCAGTGAAACCAGATCGATCGAGGAGATCGGTTGGATCTCTGCGGGGAGGGCCAGAACGTCGCCGCCTTGATTGCTACTGCCGTTGGGATTGGAGGAGAAAAACAGATTGAGGTCCCCCCGGTCGGAGGCGGTGAAAGCGCCGAGGTCATAACCGTCGAT
>JAOZPW010000127.1 GCA_029932545.1 Thermoanaerobaculales bacterium
AGTCCCTACCCGGATGTGGCCATGGTCGGACCTCACGAGCTGGGAATGGACGGTACGGTGGTAACGGTGGCGGATAACGTCATCACTCAGTTCATCCCACCTCACCTGCAGCCGGAGACATTCGACTTCACCGATGCATTCAAGACCCTCAACATCTACAAGTTCTCGGCACAGTTCTGTGACACCGTCTTCCGGCCGACCGTTGACTTCTATTCACAGACCATCGACTCCAACTGTTACTACGAGTCCATCCTCGGGATTCTAATCTACATGAGGAGGTGCAAGATTTTCGCAGAGGTGGTCGATAACAATTTATGGACCGAGATCGACGACCCCAACGACCTCGAGGTAGCAAACTTCATGTTCACGCCGGAGGAGAGGTCCTCGATCCTCGAGGGCACCCACGGTGGTTATTGGAAGTACCGTTTCACCGACTTCTGCTACATCCGAAACTTCCACTTCCCCACCGGCAGCATGATCTCCGACCTGCGCCGCAACGTAAAGCCCCTGTTGGCCAACTACGGCTCAAGCCAGCAGGTGCTGGACCGGAAGATTTCCCAGTTTCTCGAGTGCGACGCCGACCAGATTGTCCTGCTCAACGGCGCCTCGCAAGCCTATCCTTTCCTCCGGCAGAAGTTCGGCGACACAAGGGTGCTCGTTCCCAAACCGACCTTTGGAGAATATCGGCGCATTTTTCCAAATGCACGGACCTACCCGGACGAGCCGGGCATCGACATGAACCGGATCGAGGAATCCCTTTCGACCACCGACCTGGTCGTGTTCGTCAACCCGAACAACCCAACCGGCACGGTCCTCCCCACCGAGGATCTCTTCGACATGGCCTCGAGGCACCCGAAGACTGTATTTCTCATCGATGAATCCTTCGTGGACTTCTGCGACGAAACCCCGGTCCAGGATCTGCTCGTCGACAAACACCTGGATAATGTTCTGATCATCAAGAGCCTGAGTAAATCGCTCGGTGTCCCCGGGATTCGATTGGGATACGTCTACTCCACAAATCGGGAGTTGATCACAACAATCAAGGAGGAGATCCCGATATGGAACATTAACTCCATGGCCGAGTACTTCCTCGAACTCCTCTTCAAGAACAGGCCCCAGCTCGAAGCATCGTTCCAAAAATCGAAGGATGACCGCAAAGAGTTCGCCGAGGCACTGAGAACCCTTGAGGGTGTCAAAGACGTTGTGAACGGAGGAGGACACTTCATTCTGGTTCGAGTGGACCCGGCCCTGTTCCCCTCGCCGAAGATCGTCGATGACCTGCTGATTCAACATGCCACCTACGTCAAGGACGTGACTGAGGCCATGGGAAGCTCGGACACTCACCTTCGTTTCGCAGTCAGAGATCAACGTGACAATATGCGCCTCGTTAATATACTGGCGTCGCTCAGTGCCGGACCTTGAGGATTTTGGTGCCGCCGCAAGTCTCCCAAAACCCATTGGAGGACGTATGAAGATCACCCAGACTCTTGTCTTTGACACATCTCTCTCCCAAGACAAAGCCATCAAAACAATCGCCTCCATCGAGGAAATGGAGACCCTCGAGTCCCTTGGTGACCGGTTCGAATCGGTCGGCGTCCACGAAGGGATGACTCTCCTCGTTCACACATCACTGAGAAGCCTCGGGTGGGTCTGTGGTGGGGCACAAACCGTCATCGATTCCCTTCTCAATGCCGTCGGACCCGGGGGAACCATTGTGTTTCCGGCCTTCACAGGAAACAACACTGATCCAATCCACTGGAGGCGTCCACCAGTTGCAACCGAAGCAGTCAGGAGGAAAATCCTTGCCAACACTCCGCCCCACCATACGAGGCACTCACTGCCATGGTCCAACGTTGGCGCCGTACCTCGGCTTGCAGCGTCCTGGGAGGGAGCGGTCCGAAGCACCCACCCCCAACACTCCTTCCTTGCCATAGGCCCAAGGGCAACCGACCTGTGCAGGCCGGACGAATACAATTACGATTTCCCTCTCGGAGAGGAAGGAGTCCTCGGGCGACTCTACGAGCTGGATGCCACAGTGCTCTTCATCGGCGCACCCTGGACAGCGACGACCGCGTGGCACCTGTCTGAATTCCGGATCCACCAACCTCTTCCGAAGCAACTCGTCAAAGACGATGTTTCGGTAGTCACATGGAAAGGCAAGCGGGCCTACGCTCATTACAACACCCTGTGGCACGACGTGTCGGATTTTGAGGACATCGGAGCTGAATTCCTGCAGCATCACGGCGAGATATGTTCGTCCCTATCCCTTCCCGGGCCTTTTCCACTTCGAAGGATCGGGTTCCGCGACCTTGTCGACAGGGCAATACCGATCATCCGCACATTCAGAGGGTTGTAGTCCGGCCGACCAACCGTTGCTGGAGCAGCTGACCCAAATTCGAGGTCATCCAATACAGGACAAGCCCGGCCGGGAAAGAATAGAAGAGCACCAAGAACACGATTGCCATCACCAGCATGAACCACTTTTGGCGGGTTCTCTCTGCGGCGTCAGCCTGGGGATTCGAGGAGAGATTCGAGACAAAGACCTGGCTTGCGGCCATCAAGATTGGAAGGATATTGAGGTGACTGCCCAGCAAAGGAATGCTGAACCCCAGAGCGAACAGCCGGTCAGGCTCGGCAAGGTCGGCGATCCACAAAAATCTCGCACCTCGAAGGGCAAATGACTGCCCCAATAGGTTAAAGAGAGCTATGAAAATTGGAATCTGGATAAACAGCCACAGACAACCCTTGAGTGTCGAAATCGGGCCGACACCGTCTTCCTTGAACACTTTCCACGATTCCTGGCTCTTCCTCTGTGGGTCATCCTTGTATTTCTCCTTGATCTCGGCCATTCGACGGTTGAAAACCGCCTGTTGTGCGGACGTCTTTGCTTGGTGTCTGAGTCCCACCTGAGCCACCGGGAGCATCACCAACCTGATCAGGACTGCGAGTGCAATGATCGACAAACCCCAGCTCGGAATGACCGAATGCAGGACGTCGAGCACCCACATGATCCCAAAGCAAAGCCACCGCATCCAGTTCCATAACCCAGGAAAAAGAACGTCGTCCAGCCTCTGGGTGTTGTGGGCAAGCACACGTCTGTCCTTGGGCCCAAAATACAACCCGAGGTTGATTTCGAATTCCTCACCTGGTTCGAGGATGACGGGTGGGACGTGGAGCGCAACCATCGGATAATGGTCCAGCTCATCCACCGGATCTTCCACTTTCGCCTCGCGCTGCGGCGGCAACCACGACCTGGAGGCGACCAGATTCTGACCCTTGCTTGCCGGCGCCAAGCTGTAGAGAGCCGCAAGGAAGTAGCGGCGATGAATCCCGCCCCAGGTAATGACCTGATCGGTCTCGAATACGGCTTCCTGGAGGTCGAGCTTGACGTCCTCGACTCCCCCACTCGTTCTGAGCACGGGACGCACATATGAGTACAGACCACCTCCTACGCCGACTGCCGGAAGCGGCGGACTTCCCAGTCCTGGCCCGAGCACCACGGCAGGGCCACGACAATCGTGGTCAAACACCAGCCGCTCATCTCCGGCGTTGAACAGGGAGAGGTGAAGTTCCGACTCAAATCCCTCGTGGGGAATACGGTAGGTCCTTGTCACCACCAGTCCGGACGGATGATCAGGGGACACCCAGCGGACCAGGGTTCCGCCGTCGTCGTCTTCTCGGTCCAGCTCATTGACGGCATCACTGAGCCAGTCGAAAGTGTCGTCAGCGGCCATCGCCGGCACCAGCTCGAGAGGTCTGGCCACCTCGCCAATCCCTGGCAACCTGCGCACGAGATCGATGGTTGGCACCTCGCCGAACGGGGTTGCTTGGGTATCAACCACCGTCGGATCGATCAATTGCCAGCGAACCGGAAGACCCCCCACCGGCGAGAGGTGAATCTCATAGGTCCGGGTTCGCACCACCTCAACCGCCATCTCTGCTGGTTGCGGGGATCTCTGGTGGGAGACAGTTTCATTGGCGGGTTCAACCTGGCCGTTCGTCTGCCCCCACCCATTAACTCCACCGATCAGAATGGAGATCAGGCCAAGGGCGGTCACACTGAGATTCGGGTGTGAGCGAAGGTTACCGTTGTGGTAAATGGCGCCCTCCCGTGCGATCCGATGAAGGAGTTTTCCCAACATGATGCTTGGGAATCCAACCATCGAGATCACCCGACTCGAAGCCACCCCGGAAAATTGTACAATCGGGCAGGGATAGGGGGTCCAGGGGGTTCGAACCGCACCTGACCTCGAGACCGTCCGTGAAGGAGTCGTCGTCCGTGTCCGAATTGTTCGGGTCGGTTTCTTCCGGATCGACGACTCCGTCCTGATCCAGGTCCTCGTCACTGTCTTCGAGTCCGTCCCCATCGGCATCCGGTCCCATTTCGACGATGTCTCCCACCTGTCGAGGACCAAAAGGCCACTTCAGGTTCTTCGGACCCCGCTTCCCCTGGTGTCCCTTGGGTGCGGGGGTGGGAGTCGGGCTTGGATCTTGCGTGATATGGATTCCGTGCACACACACTCCAAGCGTTCTGGTGTCATAGTTGTCCTCATACACCTCCGCCGGAATGTAGGTGTCACTGATCAGCTCGATCTCGAGAGTGTCATCGAACTGAACCCGGTCCAGCCTTTCGCTCAAAAACCACACACCTGATTTCAGCTTTTCCCTCATGAGGGTTATTGTGTTGACGCGGACCAAAAGCTCTGTCTCCTCCAGATCACCTGAGGAGATCTTCAGTTCGAGATATCGAGCTTTCTGTGGATCCTTGATTGGAACGACCAGCCTGCCGTGGCCGTCGGTCCAGCGCCACGACCCAGACATATTACTCTCGGTGATGTGGAAGCCGCTTTCTTCGACTCCAGGTACGGTAACAACACCCAGTGAATTCTCGTCATCACCCAATGAAACCACATGAACATCCAACGCCATGAGTTCGAGTGCATCGGGAGCAAGAACTACCTCGAAAATCTCGATCATGTTCTCCCCGTCGCGAAATGCAACCGCCGGAACCATTGCCGACCAATCATCAGGCTGTGTCGCCTTGGCGCCACCCCAGGTCCTGGTCACCGCCTGAATTACACCGTTGACGGCAACGGCAAGTGAGAGTTCAGGCTCATTTTTCCATCCCGAAGTAATCTTCCCGGAAATCTGAGCGGGGATGAACGAATCGGAGGTGTCCAGTCTATGAACGTCCACCGGGAGAACAACCTCGCAGGCACGACCAGAGCGAGGTCCGAGTCCAACCTCTGATATCTGATGCCCGAGCAAACGCTCGCCGCCTTCGAAAGGCGATATTCCGAAAATGGCTTGGGGGTCAGCTCCCGTCCCAAAGACCATAATGCGCTCGTTCGCAGCTTCGGCCTTTCGCTCATGAAGCTCAAGATCGAATAATTGCTTATTGTCTTCCCCGTCAAAGAAACATTGGCTCTCATTCACCCAGGGCTCGCTTGAGACCAGCGATCTTCCGTCCATCGCCCAATTAAGGTCAACCTCGAGAACCTCCGCAATTGTGGGGAGAATGTCGACTGATTCAACCAACCTATCGTCGATCTCACCACCTTTTTTCGAATGTGGCAGCTTGATGAAAACCGGTACCGGTGCAATGTCCTGGGCATTGGTCTCGCTGATTGCCCGGCGATTGTCGCCCGGTCTGAAGCTCACACCGTGATCAGCAGTCACGATCATGATGGAATCTTCGTAAACCCCGATGTCCTTGAGGCGCTGCACAAGCTGCTGCAACATCAGATCCCCATACCCGACCTGGAGAAGAAAACGTTGATACAGTTGCTTTACCAGCCAGGGATCGTCAACCCACAGGTCTCCGGCTTCGATTCCTCGTAGCCAGCCGTCGGTTGTGTAACGTTGGCCGCCGGGAAGGTACTCCAACGGAATATGCGGAATACCTACATGAAGGAAAACAAAAAGGGGCTTCTCGGTTTTCTCCAACCCCCCGACAAAACGCTCAAAGTCTTCTCTCCGATCACCCTTCAGATGCAACATCGCCGTTGTCTGCCAGTCGTTGTTCTGGGTATCAAAATCACGCCAAGTCTGATCCACCGGCTGGAGATGGCCCACCATGTCAGTGGGAAGAACGATGTGTTGGTACACAATGGACACATCGGAGAAGAGGGATTGCATGCGGGCCTCGGCAGTCGGTTTCTCGACCTTCGTCAAGTCCTCGGGGCAAAGAGAGGTGACCGGCTCGTGGATTTCATATTCATGCGAGGTCGCGAGCATGGTGAAGAGGTTGTTGGGAAATTCTCTCGCTATTGGATATTGACCCATCTTCGAATACAAACCAGTGACGATCGGCGGCACCGCACGAGTGGTAAACGCCGCTGATGTCGTAGCGTTCCTGAACCAAATAGCGTCATCGGCAAACGCAGCAAACCCTGGGAATCGGTCCCGATCGATCTTCTGGTCCGCACCCATCAGACAACTGGTGGGAAATTCGTCAAAAACAACCATGACCACCGGCACGAGCGTATCGACCCGTAGTCCATCTTCGATTCGGACATCACTTGTATCAATCAGTTTGCGGACTCCAGGAGCAATGAAAAATGCAGCCGGAAAAATAACCAAACCCAGAGACATGTACGTTAGAAACCTACGAACCATCCGCGATCGCAAGGCAGCTACTGATACAGCTGCACCTATGACAAGGCATGCCAGCACGACCATCGGTCCATGACCAACAGGGAGTTTCTTTGCCGCCGGAAGCAGTGCGAGTCCGGTCAAACCAGCCAAGAACAACCCATGCACCATCACCCAGATGCGTTGACCAACGCGCCATGTGATAATCTCGATCAGAGCCAAAGGCAGAGGAACGGCAAGGAGCAGAACAACCACCAGGACGATCAGGTCCAATGGTCTCGATCCCCGAACAGCAAAGAACTCACTGTTGCGAGCAAGCAGGTCCAGAAGCGGTCGAGCTATCGCAAATCCGGCTAGAGTAAAGACATGAAGGCACCCGACCCATAACTCGCCCTTGTCTCGCACATCACTTGAGGTCGGTCTCTTGCTCATCGTTATCCACTGCTTCGGGGCGACGGGGGCCGAACATCCCTCGAATCTTGTGCCAAAAGGCCTTGAACATTATAAGACCGGCCGCAACAGCGGCCACAATCACTTGCAGAATCATGGATCCGCTGGCGGGGTCCAGGTAGGCGTACGCCGTCCGAGGCGTCAATACGAGTAGAACTGCAACCAGTGAAACAAGCGAAATCAGGCACTTCATTGTTCGTTCTCTTTCTACCATTCACTCAGGACCACCTTCAAGCCGGATGTTTTGACTTACAACAAATACCGGGATGGGCCAGAATCTCAATCCGAATCGGCGGGTGAATTCTATTTCGACAGCTTTCTTGCTGTCAATGGTCTTCAATAATTCTGGACTGAATTCCCCAATTATTTCAGTCTGAGACTATGCTAAATTGCGTCGTCATCAATCGCTTCCCCCAGGACAGGGACCGGTTCCTGAAGAATTCAAATGGTGACGATAGAGGACAGACTAGCGATGGTTTTCAGCTCAATAATCTTCCTTTACTACTTCCTCCCTCTGGTACTGCTTGTCTACCACCTGCTCTTCCTCCCGGTAACTCTCGGCTGGCGACCGTCACTCTGGCGTCGATTGAGCAATCTGTTTCTCCTCTTCGTCAGCCTGGCGTTCTATTTCTGGGGAGAGAACTTCCTGATCTGGATTGTGGTCACTTCAACGATGATCGACTACATCGCCGGACTCCTGATCTCCAGGGGCTTCATCCCGGGACCGATCACCACCCTCAAGGAGGGCGGACCCAGATCGGGCTGGCAGCACTTTTCGGGGCTTCACAGAGCCGCCATATACCGGGATTCAAGTGTCTACTCCACTTCAAATTCAGTCTACCAAAATCAAGACCGATACGGGTTGGGAAAAATGCAGCTACACGGATACAGTCACCAAGATGATGGATGTATCGATTCTCAAGACAGACGTAGAGGATGCCCCACGGGCATTGATATTCAGAGACTCTTTTTCGACCGCACTGATTCCTTTCTTCGCCCGGTCATTCTCGGAAATCATGCTCGACCACCATAGAAAAAATACACTGAACAAGGACTTGGTCGAAGCCTTTCGTCCAGATGTCGTTCTCTTTATCTTCATCGAGGCAGATCTCGTCTACCGGCCGAAGATGCGGCTACAGGAGAAGAATTGATGGCTGTCTTCGGTATTGGACGACCCACCTCCATCATGCATCGGATAGACTGAAAAAGTGAGAAACTCAGAATCGTTGAAGCTTGCAATTGTCCTTGGCCTCCTGGTCATTCCCCTCTTTTTTGTTTCTCTCTACTCCTACCAGCATGCCCCCCGGATTCCCTTTGCCGACCAAATGCTGGGTTCTCTCAGGATTGCAATCAAGAGCTATGACGGCGATCTTCAATTTCAGGACCTCTGGAAACAACACAACGAACACCGTATTTTTTTCACCCGTCTCGTAACGGCCACACTGGCACGAACAAGTCATTGGAACCTCCGTCTCGAGGCATCGCTCTCAGTTGCTCTCGGCGTGGCCAACCTGGTGTTCTTCGCTTTCCTGCTCCCCCGCCCAAGGAATCGTCTCTCCCTGTTCTTGCTGGTCCCGATTGCCTACCTCGTTCTTCCTCTTCGACTCTGGGGTATATGGCAGAATTCTTTTCTCAACCAGCACCTTTTTGTTGTGTTCTTCATGCTGCTGGCCCTCCTCAGCCTTCAGAAAATGCCCCGCGGCCTAGCGGTCCTGGCGGTGACGGCGTTCTGGTGTTTCTGTGCAACGATCTCCGTCGGCACAGGTCTCTTGAGCTGGTTGGCCATCGGGAGCATCCTTGTCCTGAGGAGAAATCGACAGACCGGGGAAATCCTGGTCTGGGCCGCTCTTACCTGCTTGAGTATCACCATTTATTTTCACAATTTCATTCTCAAGGGACATGATCCCACCGATGGCTCTCTCGGCGAGAAACTCGTCTATGCACTGACCTTTCTTGGAAACCCATTTGTCGAATCCGGAAGCCAATGGATACCTGTCGCAACGTTTTGGGGTCTATTTGCACTCGTCACGTGGAGCCTTTGTTGGTACCGCATTCTTCAGCTGAAACCCCAGCGCTGGAACTCACTGATTTGGATCGCACCCGGGGTCTTTGCCATTGGGGCTGCTCTCCTCGCGACGATTTCGCGTTCATATATTGGAAGTCATCAGGCGCTGATTTCCCGTTATGTGGTCTACTCGTCCCTCTTGTGGATCAGCTTGATTTTTGCCGTGGCGCAACTGCTCCAGGTAGAACCAAAGACGGCGTCTCGACGATGGCTCAGATTCAGTGTCATTGTCATCTCCGTGGTTCTTTCTCTTTTCTACATTCACAGTAATATTTCTTCTTGGCGGGAACCTTCATCTATTTCCCCAGATCTGGAAAATTGCTTCCTTCAGTATCCCGAAACCGGCGATTTCAGCTGTCTGAGCGGTCTCCATGAGATTTTTATCCCCCAGAGTGAAGACGCTTCACGCCGAAAGAATCTTCTGCGGCGTGTGCGCCAACTCAAAAAACGAAGACTGACGATTTTTTTTGACACTGAGACTGTGACACCACCATCGATGCCTCTCTCTACTCCCACCGCCCCAACGCCGACCCAGGGCTCACCTACAATGGAAATCGTGTCGATTTTCCGCGAATCCCCACTATGCATGAGATGAACCAGCCACCGAGTCATCAACCATCAACGTCGCCGGCTTTCCGCCTCAGCAATGTACCGTTTTGGGGGATCATTCTCGGACTGGTGTTGATCCTCTACCGGCCGTCCCTGGGCTTCGGATTCAATTCCGATGCATTTGTACTTTTCAGAAATGCAACCACGAGTTTCTTTTCTGCACTGGGCTGGGACCACAGTTATCATTACATGCCGTTGACCAGCCTTTGGATCTGGTTTCAACACCTGTTCCTGGGAGCCCACCAACAGGCGTACCAATTCGTCAATCTCCTCCAGCATGGAGTGATGGCCGGGATGGTCTTTCTTTTGGCCCGGCGCATGGGCCTCCATCGAGGATTGGCCGTCTTTGCAGGCATACTCTTCGCTGTTGCGGGATCCTCCTATCAGGTTGCCCTCTGGGCAATCGTCGGATGCAACTATTTTGTTTCCGGTATGTTTTATCTGATAGCCTTGATGCTCTTCATCCGGAACAACGAAGAAAATGATGGGTGTGGCGCCTGGTGGATCCCCCTGCTGTTTGCCATGGCCCTGCTGAGCCATGAGCAGTCCCTGTCCCTGCTCCCTGCCTGCGCCGCCTTCTCACTGCTGGTACTCGAGGCCGAAAACGGCCATGGCCTCCAACAACTCCTTAAATGGGTGCCGTGGCGACGAACCCTGAAGAGGGTCACACCGATGTTTGGAGTTCTTGGCGCTTTC
>JAOZPW010000128.1:0-1114 GCA_029932545.1 Thermoanaerobaculales bacterium
AACTTTGCCGTATTCGACAAGCCGATGCATACCCGGGTCGTAGAGATCCTGGAACTGGAAAACGATCTTCGCCGTGCGATTGCTCGGCAGGAGTTCAGGCCATACTACCAGCCAATCATTTCGATCCCCGGGGGGCGGATTGTAGGTTTCGAGGTACTTTCCCGGTGGCAGCATCCCACCCGGGGATTGCTTGGACCGGTGGATTACATTGGAGTTGCGGAGGAGATGGGCGCGATCATCCATATGGATCGCTGGCTGGCGGAAGAGGCGTGCCGTCAACTGAGGACCTGGCAGACCAAATACCGAGACTTCCTGCCTTTGACAATGGCGGTCAATATCTCCGGAACACATTTCCTCCATCATGATCTCGTGCGACAGATTGACCTGATCTTGAGGAATACCGGGCTCTATGGTGAGAGCCTCAAAATCGAGGTGACGGAGAGCATGCTGGTCGAGAATACCGAATATGCCTCCCAGATGTTGGAACAGTTGCGTGCCCTGAATATCAGTATCAGCCTGGACGATTTTGGTACCGGGTACTCGTCTCTAACCTATTTGCGCAGGTTTGAAATCGATACGATCAAGATCGACCAGAGCTTTGTTTCGACGATGCTGGAAGACGAGGACTCCTCCCAGATCGTCAAGACTGTCGTCACACTCGCGAAAAATCTTGGCAAAGAAACCGTCGCCGAGGGTGTGGAAACGGCATCCCAGCTCGAGGCTCTACGGGCCCTGGGTGTTGATCACATTCAGGGTTACTTGGTCGCACGCCCGATGCCGACCGACGAGGCCGAAGCGTTTCTTGCTGCGTGGAAACCTGTTGAAATGCTCCCGGCTTTGTCGGACCGTGAAGAGGGCTGAATAGATTTCCAGTTTCCAAAGCTAAAAATTGATAGATAATGGGGAGTCAATGGAAGGGGAGGAGAGAAAGATGTTTGACCGTATCAGCCGTCTCGTCGTTTTAGGTGTCGTCTTGGGGTCCATCCTTGGGGTTTGTTTGCCGGCGGAGGCCGTCGGGAACGACCGTTTCCCGCAGTCGGTAGCCTCGGGTGACCCTCGTCCCGACAGTGTCGTCGTCTGGACCAGGGTCATCGATGACGCCGGCCTTAGCACC
>JAOZPW010000128.1:1124-10381 GCA_029932545.1 Thermoanaerobaculales bacterium
CCTTGTATTGGAAGTCGCATCCGACGCGGATTTCACATCTATCGTTGTCACGCGGGATCTGGTTCTGGACTCCAGCTTTGATGGAGTGGCCAAGGTCAGGGTTGAAAGCCTCGATCCGGGGACGACCTACTGGTATCGCTTTCTCTACGGTACCGGTGCCGCCATGGAGACTTCTCCGGTCGGCAGAACGCGAACCGCTCCGGCGGCTGACGACCCCCAGCCTATAAAATTCGCCGTCATCTATGGCCAGGATTTCACAGGCCGCTACTACAACTCATACCTCAAGCTCCTTCTGGACCACGACGAGGACATCGATTTTGTCGTTCACCTTGGGGACTATGTTTACGAAACCACCGGCGATCCGACGTTCCAGGATCCGACATCGGACCGGAAGGTTGAGTTCGACGATATCGACGGGGCGATTGCGATGGGTAGCGGGGACACGGCCTTCTACGCCGCCTCGAGTCTTGCCAACTACCGAACGCTCTACCGAACTTTCCGCTCGGATCCGATGTTGCAGCAGGTGCACGAGCGGTGGCCGATGGTGGTCATCTGGGATGATCACGAGTTCTCCGACGACTGTTGGGGCGCGACGGCGACCTATTTCGACGGGCGGGTGGACGAGGAAGATGTCGAGCGCCGGCGTCGGTCGGAGCAGGCCTTTTTCGAGTGGATTCCGACCGAGGTCGGTCTGGGTGACGACGGGGATCTGGCCATCGACGACTCGATGCTCTACCCGAACTCAAGGATCTACCGTGATTTCCGATTCGGATCCCTGCTCCACCTTTCGATGACGGATTATCGCTCCTTCAGACCGGACCACCTGATCGCCGAGGACGCTTTTCCCGGCGCCCTGGCTCTGGATGAGCCGACCTTGAGACAGTTGATGGGGAATGACCTCTTTGATCAGATGGCCGGGAGCTTCGATCCCTACCTGGATATGGACGTCTGGGCCTCCAATGTGCCGATCTTCAAGCAGACCTGCTCGATGATCCTCTCCCAGTTGGTCATGCAAGAGAACCCGGGCATGGATGTTTTCGCTGCTCTTTACCATGCGGAAGACCTGTTGACCGGCAATATCAGCACGACGTTCATCAACTCGCTGTTCGAAGCAGCGAGTTTGCAGCCATTTTTGGTCGGGGACATCGTCGCTGACATGCCCCGGGGTCTGCCCTATCTCTTTGTCGGCAAGACCAGCCTCAACGACTCGATGGGTTCGCGCTACATGTTGGCCAAGGACGGATTCGACATCGTGGCCATTGCACAGTATTTCCTTACCAGTGGTGCGGCCCAGGATGCCCTCGGCGGTTCGCAAGTGGCATGGCTGGCCGGCGCACTGCAGAACGACGCGGTCTGGAAGGTCATGGCCTCGTCGGTCTCGATGTCACCGATGATCCTGGATTTCAGCAATGAAGCCATCGCCCCCGGACTGCCCCCGGAGTTTCCCGAGGCGCTTCGCACGCGAATCATGGTCAATGCTGACCAGTGGGACGGATTCCCACAGAAGCTGATGGAACTTCAGGGTCTGTTGGCGACGGTGCCCAATACCGTCGTCATTTCGGGCGACATCCACTCGTGGTTCGTCACCGATCACCAGAATGGGTTGATCGAGTTCACCGCACCTGCGGCCTCTTCGGAAAGCCTGGAGGATCTGATCCTGGGCGCGTTACTGCGGCATCCGATTTTGGGGCAAATTCCCGGAATCGAGGATTTGGTGGCCCAATTCGGTCCCCTGATGCAGATCACCTCTCACGATGATGCGGTAACGCCGTCGGATATTATTGGGATCGACCTCAAGGCCAGCGGATACATGTTGGTTGACGTTACTGCAGAGGCACTGACATCAACGATGGTTACCATGGATTCCGAAGAGACGCGCAATAACTATTACGATGATCCCGACGCCCTCGAGGATATCTTCACCGAGCATGTCTACACCGTGCAGGAGGGTGTGGTGACGCCGGTGGTGCCGTAGGGCAGTGAGATAAAGGGTTTAAGCCCGTTCCCGTTACCGTGCCCGAGCCCGAGCCCGAGCCCGAGCCCGAGCCCGACGTCAGAGTCCGTCAACTCGGTCGGAGAAAGTGACCCCAATGCGTCGGTGAGTTCATGCTGGCTGAAGAAATGCGGGTTGACCGGAACAAGATGGTGAGTCGCTGATTTCGCTGGATACTGGTTGTTTTCAGGGAATTGCCGTGTTGATGACGTGCTCTTCTTCAGGAGTTAGAGCGGCCTCTTCGTGTCTTTGCGGAGTGGATATTCGTGGTCGCGATGACAACTGGGGAATTTCGATAACGATAATGGGCTCGGGCTCGGGCTCGGGTCCGCGGTGTGGGCGGTGTGGGCTGACAGCGCGACTTATCCTGAGGTTTGCCTCATTTTTTCGGAGGTGCCTCAGGATAAGTCGCTAAAACCCGCTATCATCGGTGACCATGAAGAGAAAGTGGCCCGACGTATCGTTCGAAATGCTGGTTTCCCGGCGTGCGCGCATGCACTTCGGGTTGTCCGACAGCCTATTTGCACTGGACGGCAACGTCATTCTGGCCGACCCTCGGGCCGCTCGAGAGGCGGCTTCGGCGATCAACGCCGTTCGCAGGGTGTCCGGGGAAGTCGATCGGTCGGTCAACGCTTCGGATATCAACGCTGCGGGCCTGTTGCACGAGATGATGCATCGTCTGATCGGCATCTACCGTGAAACGGTCGACCCCGATGTCTTCGCCCGTGCGCTGAAGGAACTGGAGATTGACCTCGGGGTCAGCGCTGTGGAAACCACGCTGGAAGCCTTCGTCGAGGCCTTCCCTCCCCGTATCGTTCGAGATGATGAGATTTTGCCCCTCGATTATTTGGAGGGCGCCACGGACGGCATCGCCAACCGGCAAGTAGTGATCGAAGAGATCGTGCTTCTGTGGCTGGCCAACGCCAATCCGGCCCTCGCACCCTTGCGGGATCTCTTCGATGATGCCGAGTTGGTTCGGACCACTGCCTATTCGGCTGTGGTCAATCGTCTTCAGGCCTTTTTCGCGGGCCGGCCGGGCCTCGAGCGTGGGGGGGCGACCTTGGTCGACCTCCTTCGGGAGCCGGCCTCAGCCTCGCCTCATTCTCTCCAGAAGCAGTTGGAATTCATTCGAAATCGTTGGGGCGTGTGGCTCGAGACGATGATGATTCGTCTGCTCGGGGGTCTCGACCTCCTTGCTGAAGAACATCGTCCGGTATTTCCGCCGGGACCGGGACCCATCGTGGCGCCGACCTACGAACCTTGGTCTGAAGAGGAATTCGAGGCTTTCAGCGCCGACCTCGAGTGGATGCCAAGGGTCGTCCTGATCGCCAAGAACATCTACGTGTGGTTGACACAATTGTCCCGAGAATTTGAAAGGGAGATCACACGACTGGATCAGATTCCTGACGAGGCTTTGGATCGCCTGCAGAGCCAAGGCATCACCGGCCTGTGGCTGATTGGTCTGTGGGAGCGCAGTCGTGCCTCCGCGACGATCAAAAGGTGGATGGGCGATGAGGACGCGGTGGCTTCGGCCTATTCCCTCCACGACTACATCGTTGCCTCCGACCTCGGTGGTCAGCAGGCCTTCGACGATCTCAAGGCTCGTGCCTGGGAGCGGCGTATTCGAATGACGACCGACATGGTGCCCAATCACGTCGGGATCGACGGTCGATGGGTGATCGAGCACCCGGACTGGTTCATCGGCCTTCCGGACTGTCCTTATCCGGACTATCGCTTCACCGGCGCCGACCTCTGTGCCGATGAAAGGGTAGGGATCTACATCGAAGACGGCTACTGGGACAAAAGTGATGCTGCGGTGGTCTTCAAGCGAGTCGACCACTGGACCGGTGAGGTTCGCTACATCTATCACGGCAATGACGGCACCTCGATGCCGTGGAACGACACGGCACAGCTGGACTATCGCAAGCCCGAGGTTCGGGAGGCGGTGATCCGGACAATCCTCCATGTCGCCCGACTCTCTCCGATCATCCGGTTCGACGCGGCGATGACCTTGACCCGGAAGAACTTCCAACGTCTGTGGTTTCCGGAGCCGGGGAGCGGCGGCGACATCCCATCGCGGTCCGGTTTCGGGATTTCCCGGATTGACTTCGAACGGATGATGCCTGAGGAGTTTTGGCGGGAGGTCGTCGACCGTGTCGGCGTCGAGGCCTCCGACACGTTGCTGTTGGCCGAGGCATTCTGGATGCTCGAAGGCTACTTCGTGCGGACTCTGGGCATGCACCGGGTCTACAACTCGGCCTTTATGAACATGCTGCGTGACGAGGCCAACGACGAATACAGGAAACTGATCCGAAATACCCTGGAGTACGACCCGCGCATTCTCTCGAGGTATGTCAACTTCATGTCCAACCCGGACGAAGAGACTGCCGAGGAGCAGTTTGGGCGGGGGGACAAGTACTTCGGAATTTGCACCCTGATGGCGACTCTGCCCGGTCTTCCAATGTTCGGCCACGGTCAGATCGAGGGCTACAGAGAGAAATACGGCATGGAATTCCGGACTCCCCGGTGGGACGAGCAACCGGACGAGGGTCTGCGCCAAAGGCATGAAAGCCAAATCTTCCCGCTCTTGCGGCGGCGACGCCTCTTTTCCGGAGTCGAAAATTTTCGATTGTTCGATCTCATCACCGGAGATGGGGTTGTTGACGAGAACGTCTTCGCCTACTCCAACGAGTTCGAGGGTGAGCGAAGTCTGGTCATCTTCCACAACCGGTTTGGGGACACGGCAGGATTTATCAACAACGCAGCGCCGATGCTCAAACCCTGGCGTGGCGAAGAACAGACCCCGGTTCATCATCGACTTGGAGAGAGTCTGGGTCTGGCGGACAGTGAGGATATGTTTGTCGTCTTCAGGGATCTCGTCAGTGGTCTGGAGTACATCCGATCCTCGCGTGAGATCCGAGATCGTGGTCTCTTTGTCCAGCTCGATGCCTATCAGTTGCATGTCTTCTGGCAACTTCGGGAAGTCAGTGACGACGAAGGAGTCTTGTGGGCGCCATTGGTCAAGACCCTGCAAGGACACGGCGTGGAGGACATTGATGTTGCCCGTCGGCAACTGAAGTTTGCGCCGGTGCTCGGACCCTGGCGTCGAGTCCTCGAGTTGATGGCCGCAGGGGGTGAGTCCGAGACCCTGGAAGAGGCACTTCTGGTGTGGTTTGTCGCCTGCATGAAAATGGAGGGACTCTCGGGTTCTGCTGCGGGTGCGGTTGTGGAGGCTGTGGAGGCTTTCGAGGTGGCGTTGGGTCGTGAAGCGGCCGAGGGTCGTCTGGACGAGGATCAAAGCTGCTCTCTGGTATTGGGCGCTTGGACCGTGGTTCGGGCGTTAGGTATTTTGTTGGGTAATGAGGGGACTTTCGACCATTGGGACCGGTGGCTGTTGGGTCGTGAAATGCTTGAGGTAGCCATCGAGACCGGGACTGACGAACAGGCGGCCGAGGAAGATGTCGCGGCAGTAGCTCTCCTGTTGGAAATCGAGGACTGGCCGCGAGACCTTGTGGCCGGTCTGGCCCCCGACCTGGTGCTCGAGGATTTATTGGTGATCCCCGCTGTTCACGATTTTCTCGGAATCAATCTTTGGGACGGTCATCAGTGGTTCCGGCAGGAGGCTCTCGAGACCTTTCTTGGGTGGATGGATACTGCCGCGCGGCACTGGATTGGCGAAGAATCGACAGCCGGCGAACAGGCGGTGATCGAGGTTGATCGTTTCCTGGGTGCTGTCAAGACCTCGGCCGACGCTTCCGGTTTCAGGGTAGATCGCCTTCTCGAAGGGCTTCGGCCCGGTGGGGTGGACGAAGCATGATGAAACGGTGGTCGTTGGTTCTGGGTTCAATTCTCGGGCTCCTGGTTCTTTCGGCGTGCGGACGGGTCGGCGTCGATACGGTCTCTGTTGAAATGGGGCGGGCTGATTTCATCGCCGATGATCTTCTGTTTGATGTGCGCACCGGTCCTGACGGGCGATCGTTCGAGGGGTGCCGGTTCACGCGTGGCTGGGCACGGACGGGCGCCGACGGGAAGTGGGCGGTGGGGCGCTCTGCTGAGGTGGAGCTGCTGGCGGCGCCCAGGGCCCACCGGTTGTGGATCGAGTGCCGCCCCAGTCACCAACTCGATGGACCACAGATCGTTACCGTCGTGGCCGATGGTGAGATTGCAGGAGAGTTTCGGCCCGAGCCGCGGGGTTTCAAGTGGTACCAGGTTGAGTTGGCTCAGTCGAAGGCGGCAGGGACTAGGCACATTGAGTTTCTCTTCAGTCAGGTGCGCCCGGTTCAGCGGATCGCCGGAGGGAAAGACACCAGGCCTTTGGCCGTGATGGTACGTCGGTTCGCCTTGACTCGGGGTCCGAAAAAACCGAAAAAGCGGGACTGGTCGCCGCCGGTCGTTCGAACTCCTGAGGGATTGCGCGTTCGGAAGTCAGGGCGGCTCTATCTCAACTTTAGATCTGGGGAAGGCGTTGAGGGGATCGAGGTGTTCCTTCGGTCCGGATTGGATACCGGGAATTCAATTCCCGTGACCTTGATGCATCCCGAGAGCAAGTCCAAGCTTGCAGAGGGCGTCTTCGACAGCTGTTTGGAGGGTTCCCAAACTGTGAACCTGGATGCTGGAGGCCTCGAAGGGGGCTTCCAATTGGTCATTAGCGTTCGTTCCGGCGGTCTGGTGTTCGAGAGGATCGAGGCAAGAATTCGTCGAGGGTCACCAGGGACGCCTTCGAAGGAACGCCGGCAAAGAGGGATGACTGGCGCCCGTCCCGACATCGTCGTCATCGTTCTCGACGCCACTCGCGCCGACCATGCGGGCTCGACCTATGGGTATTCGAGGGAAACGATGCCGATCATTGACCAACTTGCCGATGACGCGATGGTCTTTTCCAGGGTCTTTGCTCAGGCCCCGTACACCACCTGTTCGGTTCCGACGATGTTTACCGGTCTCAGTTGGGGTGTCCATGGGGTGGTTGAGGGGCGGGACCGCCTGCCCGATGGCGAGGAAACACTGGCCGAATCCCTTCAGGCTGCCGGGTACCAAACCCTTGGCATCACGGCCACTCCGAACAATTCGGAGCGACTGGGAATGGCCCAGGGTTTCGACGAGTTCGTGCAACTGTGGGAAGGGGCCGACTGGCGAACATCGATTGACCCGATGTTTGCGGTCAAACGGTTGCAGGCCCGGTTGGAACAGGGCCTTGATGAAAAACCTCTTTTCTTGATGCTCCATTTGGTGCCGCCTCATGCCCCTTACACGCCTCCGGGCTCCTTTCGACTCTGGTCCGATCCTGAATACAACGGTCCCTGCGACGGTACAAACGGCTACCTCAAGACAATCCGTGGACATCAAGAGACCGTCTCTCCTGCGGACCTCAACGAGTTGATCGGCCTTTACGACGGGAACCTGCGTCATTCGGACGCCGCCGTTGGGCGAATCCTGGAGGCTCTGGAAAGTGCCGGCCGTTTGGATCGGGCAGTCGTTGTCGTCACCTCGGATCATGGCGAGGCCTTTTTCGAGCACGGCCACCTGGACCACAATACGACGGTCTACGACGAGATGCTGAGAGTGCCATTGATCGTCCTTCTCCCGGACTTTTTGCAGGCGCAGTTGGTTGATTCCTCGCGGCTGATAAGTCTCGAGGATTTGACGCCGACCCTCCTGGGGCTTGCAGGCCTTCTTTCACCGAGCCGATCGACCGGAGTTAACTTCGTGACCGGGCCGAGGCGGACTGAAATCCTGCACCGTACCGCGACCGGGGCGGGAGTCTTTGGTTTTCGTTCGGATCCGTGGAAATTGATGACCAGCCGCGATGGGCGGTTGGACAGACTCTACGATCTCGAGGCGGATCCAAAAGAAACGACGAACGTCATCTTTGAACATCCCGGTTTGGTCTCGTGGTTGGCCGATCGATGGGATCGCGCCGAGGACAGCCTTCCTCCACCGATGGATGTCGTTGAGGTTTCGACCACTGATGACGAGAAGGCGATGTTGCGGGAACTCGGGTACATAGACTCGTAAGCTGCAGTGCAGAGGCCGATAGGTGTACGGTAGTTTGTGAGGAGCTTTGGCCTCTGCCCTCCATCTTCCGAGAATGAAGCGCTGCGCGCATCGGAAAATTCTTCATCGTTCCAGGGAGAAGATGCCGAATTTCGAGGTCGGAGAGCGAGTAGGTTTTTGATGACATCAGAACTGCCTTTCATCCCCAGTATCGTACCTTCGCTGAGCGCTGCTTGACAGTCGCCATGGACCTGTCTATATTCACTCTCCCAACGGATTGAGTTGGGAGGTTAGCTCAGCTGGTTAGAGCACCTGGTTTACACCCAGGGGGTCGTGGGTTCGAGTCCCTCATCTCCCACCAGCCCCTTTGGATCTTTGAAACCGAGTACGCGGGGTCGTAGTTCAGCTGGTTAGAACGCCGGCCTGTCACGCCGGAGGTCGCGAGTTCGAGTCTCGTCGGCCCCGCCATTTACAACTCTTTTGAGTGCAGTCAATTCCGCCCTTGTGGCGGAGTTGCTGTTTCTGGGCCTCTGGCCTCCCTGGTACCATCTTGCAGAGAATCGCGTCGGTTGAATGGAGCTCCAGATGGAATTTCCGAATCTCGGGTCATTTTTGGAGGCGCTGCGCCGGAGTGGGCAGCTTGCCGTCGTTGAGTGTCCGGTCTCAGCGCATCTCGAGGTGGCGGAGGTCCACCGGAGGGTCATCGCAGCAGATGGGCCGGCACTGCTGTTTACCTCGGTTGAGGGCGCCGAGATCCCCGTAGCCACAAATCTATTCGGAACCGCCGAGCGGGCACAATTGGCGTTCGGTCGTCGTCCTGGGGAGTTGGTACGGCGGGTTGTTGATATGGTCCAGACGTCCATGCCCCCGAGCCTCGGTGATGTCTGGCGGTCGAGGGACCTCGTGGGTGCAGCCTTGAGGACGGGATTGCGCTCGGTTCGCACGGGCCCGGTGTTGGATGTTGTCGACCGCCAGCCCGATCTGGGTCGATTACCGGCCCTGACATCGTGGTCCGAGGATGGAGGGCCGTTTGTGACCCTGCCCCTGGTCTACACCGAGCACCCGGAGACCGGCGGCTCGAACCTCGGGATGTACAGGCTTCAGATTCACGACCGGGCGACGACGGGAATGCACTGGCAGATCGGCAAGGGAGGGGGATTCCACCACCATATTGCCGAGGCCTCGGGTGAGGCACTTCCAGTGACGGTCTTTCTGGGAGGGCCACCAGCACTGATACTCTCCGCGATCGCGCCTTTGCCGGAGAACGTACCCG
>JAOZPW010000129.1 GCA_029932545.1 Thermoanaerobaculales bacterium
TCTCCGGAAAATCAATACGGGCCTCAGTCCGAGGTCTACGACCTCATCAAGGCACTGTTCCCTCCTGCTCACTCAACTCCAGCGGCGAATCCCGGGATAGTCGTCGAAGCCCCGGTCAAACGTCAGAACATCCGAAATACCCTGGCGGTCCATGACGGCCAGATGAACAGCATCCCGTGCAGAGAGTCGTTGGTGCCCGAGGACGATCGTCTTGGCCCGCTCGATATCTGAGAATTCTACCGGGATGATCTCATCGACGAGCTTCTGGAGAACGTCGAAAGCGGGCTGGATGGCATCACGCCGATTAATGGCGACATACCGATGGAGGATTTCCTGGAAGACCTCAGTATCAGTCACCAGACGTCTCTTCTCGACAACCAACGTTTCGAGAAGTCTGTGGGCGTCAATCTTGAGTGGGTGATCTCTTCCGACCAGGTACATCGGGATGTTCGAGTCGATCAGAATCATTGATCTCCCTCGAAACCATAGCCCCGTTCGATCTCTCCCAACATCATATCGATATCCGCTGTGGGGAAGTCGTATTTTGCGGCTGATCGAATGGCTGCCAGTTTTGTTTCCGGGTCTCCAGCGGACTCTGTCCTGCGGGCTTCCCGAAGGGATCTCCGGACCCATTCCGCAACAGTGGTGTGCTGCCGCCGGGCCACCTCCCTGATGGCCTCGAGCTCTTCATCTTCGAAGATGACCTGAAGTCTTTGACTCATGTAATGAGTATAACAGACTCAATTATTGAGCATTCAGTAATTGCTCATCGAAAAAGGCCCAACCCGGGTTGCTTTCCCTAGATTGGGCCTTGAGTTTTGCGCCCTTACGGACTCGGTCGGATTCCCGGGTCAGTCGTTGAGCTTCTTGTTCTTCCAGTACTTGGTGCCGGCGATATCGGCATTGGCCATCAGCCCCTTTTCGGTCAACTGATAGATTGCGAGGCCGTTGACGAAGTCGGTCATCACGCCAACTCCGGACTCGCCTGCGACGGCACTGGCGCCGGCATCGGCCTGCCATCCCTTGTCAATGAAGTTCTCAAAGGTTTGTGAGTCCTGGATCAGGAAAACCACCTGATACTTCTGGGCCCCCAAAGTGAGACCAACACCAGCGGTTCCCATCTTCATGTAGGTGCGCGCGTTGGTGCTCTTGACGACTGCGACACCGTTGCCGCCACCACCGGAGATGCCGATGCCGATCTTGAGGTTGTCAAAAACGGCCCAGCCGTAAGAGCGGGCGAAGATTTCTTTGGCCTTTGCGTTCTCGCCAAAGAGTTCCTCAAGAGCCTCCTCAGCCGTCTCGTTGATCTTTCCGCGTTTGCCTTCGGTCTCCATCACCTGCCAGTCGGATTTTTCTGCCGTCTCGGTAATCTCAGCAATATTTTCCTCAATGGCGGCTATCTCGTCGCCTGCGGTCACCTCAACCGCAGGTTCATCCTTGGCTTCGTCGGTGCCGCAGCCGAGGCCCGGCAACACCAAAAGACCAATAACAGAAACAACTACAACACCCAGCACAATCTTTCGCATACTCTTCCTCCTCCTTTGAGCTTCCACATAACCCGTGATACGACAATCGAACTATGGACACTCTGCCTCGATCAATCAATCGCCGCTGAAAATTCCCAATGACCCGAACGGTGGAATTTTCTCATGATTGACTTCATAATTCAATTCTCATCAATTTTGTCAGGATAACGTAAAGTCATAGGATGAAAATCCTGCTTCACAATCTGGTGATCTCCGGGAAAGCCGACGAGCGGCGCCCGGCACAATTGCTGGTGGAAGGCGAGAGAATCGACGCCGTTCTTGGCCCGAATGAGGGAGTGACGTCAGATGAGCGGATTGATCTCGGGGGCGCCCTGGTGCTGCCGGGGGCCATCGACGGCCACGTGCACTTTGACGACCCGGGATTCACCCAGCGAGAAGACTTCGGCACCGGTACGAGGGCCGCAGCCGCCGGCGGGGTAACGATGGTCGTCGACATGCCCTGTACTTCGCTGCCGCCGGTCACATCGGCAGCAAACCTCGCAGGCAAGCTCGGCATCATCGCCCCCAAGGCCCATGTGGATTTCATGCTGTGGGGGGGCGTATCGAGCAATGTTCTCCAGAATTCCGACTGGCGTGGGCAACTCGAGGAACTGATCGACGCCGGCGTCGGCGCCATCAAGGTCTACCTTCTCTCCGGCATGGAGACCTTCAGGGATCTGAAACCGGAGCAAATCTTTGAGGTTCTGAAGATTACCGCCCAGCGAGGCATCCCGGTTGGAGTGCACGCCGAGGACCGCCGTATCGTCGAAGCAGCCAAAAGCACCGTTCTCGCCCGTGGGGGAGATTCTCCACTTGATTACGCCGCCTCCCGTCCGGCCGAGGGTGAAATCGCTGCAGCCCGGACTCTCCGGGACCTCTGCCGACAAACCGGCGCCCGCATTCATGTCGTTCACATCGCTTCTTACGAAGCGCTGGATATCGTGACCACGGCCCGTTCCGAAGGCCTGCAGCTTTCCGCCGAAACCTGCCCCCACTACCTGCTCTTCACCGATCACGATCTCGAACGCCTCGGCGCTCTGCTCAAGACGGCGCCGGTCGTCAAATCACAGCAGGATATGGAGGGACTGTGGCGCGGACTCGAGGCTGGAGAACTGCTCTTCGTCGCTTCCGACCACGCTGCGGGCGTCTGGCCGGAGGAAAAAAAGACCGGTTCGATCTGGACCGACTACGGAGGTGTGCCCGGCGTCGAACTGCTGCTTCCGGCCCTTTATTCGGAGGGCGTCGCCAAGGGCCGGATCACCCTGGAACGCCTGGTGGAGATCACAAGTCGGGCCCCGGCGGAGTTCTTCGGCGTCGGCACGCGCAAGGGCCGGATCAAAAAGGGCTACGACGCCGACTTCTCGGTGATCAACGAAGGTTCCACCTGGACTGTCCGTGCGTCAGAACTCCATAACAAGAACCGCTACACACCGCTTGAGGGCATGACCCTCGAGGGCCGGATTCAGGAGACCTGGGTTCGAGGCCAGAGGGTCTTTGCGCGAGACGAATCCGGTCATGAGGATTTTTCAGAGCAGCCTTCGGGCCGATTCATCACACGAGGAGGCGCCTCATGAACTCTGTCACCGTTGTCGGACCCGGAACGGTCGTCGTATCCTTCGAACAAGAACCCATGGTCGTCACCCAAGGCGCTGTCGCCATCGAAAAAGACCGCATCATTGCCATTGGCACCTTCGAGGATCTCTGCGCTACCTACCCCCGGGCTGAACTCCTCGACGCCCACGGCGGACTGATCCTCCCCGGCCTGGTTAATTTGCACCACCACTTCTATTCGGCCCTGGCCCGTGGGCTTGACCCCGGAATGCCGATGCACGACTTCGGGGAGATTCTCAAGGGTCTGTGGTGGCGGCTTGACCGGGCACTTGATACTCAGACCGTTCGCCTCTCCGCCACCCTGAGTCTTGCGGACTGCATCCGCTGGGGCTGTACGACCGTCTTCGATCACCACGCCTCGCCCTCGTGCCTCGGCGGCAGCCTCAACCTGATCGCAGACGTCGTCCGGGAAGCCGGTCTCTCGGCGGTCCTCAGCTATGAAATTTCCGACCGCAACGGCCATGAAGAGGCCCAGGCCGGACTCGAGGAAAACCTCCAGTTCGCTTCAGACCACGGAAAGAGCCCCCGACTGCGGAGTCTCCTGGGCCTGCACGCGTCCTTTACCGTCTCCGACACCACCCTCGAACAGGTTTCGAAACAGCGACCGGCCGATCTGGGTATTCACGTCCACCTGGCCGAGGATCAACTGGACGCCAAGCTCTCGCAGGAGAGGTACGGGCAAACTCCACTGGACCGTCTTGATCACTTCGGACTCTTGGACGGCCGAGCCCTACTGGCTCATGGGGTGGACCTGGGCAGGCACGATGTCTCCAGGATCGCCGAGAGCGGCGCCATCCTGATCCACAATCCCGAAAGCAACTCCAACAACGCCGTCGGCCGCCTCGACCTGGAGGCCGCCCTCAGCCTCGGGTGCACCGTGGGCCTGGGAACCGACGGTATGTCGTCGAGAATGCTGGGATCGCTCCGGGCGGCCTTCTTGGGTGTGCGGGCGGGAACAGGCGATCCAACATCCGGGTTCGACACTGTGTCCGGGCTCTTGCACGCCAATTCACGGCGAGCCGCACAGATTTTCGACGAACCCCTCCTGGGCCGCCTTTCCGAGGGAGCTCCGGCCGACGTCATCGTCATCGACCCGCCTGCCCCAACGCAAGTCACACCGGCCAACGTTCTGGGACATCTCCTCTATGGCGTTTCCGAAAACGTCGTACGCCATACCATCGCCCGAGGCCGGATACTATTGAAGGACTTCCGTCACACAACACTCGATGTTGGAGAAATTGCTGCTCAGGCTCTTGCCGCAAGTCCGGCGCTCTGGGAGCGATTCAGGGAGTTGGATACTTGATACTTGATGCTGCAAGACCGAGGTCGGGTTAGAGCCCGCTGGAAGTGAACGTATCGCAACTGTCAATTTGACCGGTTTCGAGACCCGTCCGAAACCACGCGCACCTCCCAGGTCTCTCCCATTTCATGGTTGATCCAGCCCTCGGCCATCTGGGAGCGGCATGAGTTGCCGGTACACAGGATCAAGACTCTCTGTTTGAGGGAATCCTGCAACGGCTCGTTGTACCTCAGCCCAATCGTCGAGAAAGTCATAGACCGCAGTCACAGCGGCGAGCTCGGAGCTCAGCGCTTTGTTCTGCACGTCGAGTAGGTCGATGATCGATGCAGCGCCACGCGCATAGGCGTCCCGGACCAGCTCCTGGGTACGGGCCGAGGCATCGGCGGCCTGCTCTCTCAAGGAGATGGTCGACCACGATGCGGTGGCTGCATCTAGTGCGGCTAGGGTTCGCTGTCCGAGTTTCTCCCGTGCGTTTATTGAGTCTGTTTGAAGGGCGAAGAGTTCCTCTTGTGCCTTGATGCGCTGTGCCTTGTTGGCGCCACCGGTGACCAAGGGCAACCCGGCTTGAACACCGACCTGCCAGCTGGTGTCGTCAAACTCGGGAATCAAATCCCCGATGTCTCCCAGATCGAGACCACCGGTGTCATCCTTGGCAAGGACCTGGTTAAGGTCGGCTTTGAGTGCCACAAGCGGGGCGTACCTGGCGCGCTGGGCAACCGTCAATACTCGTGCCTGAGCGGAGATGGCTGCGTCAAGGGCCGCCAGTTCTGGCGCCCTTTGTAATGTCAGATCCACCAGGCTCGAGGTCAAGTGATCGTACCCGTTCGGCGTATCGAGCAAGGCCACGTCATCGGCGCCGCCGAGGGCGTCGAGAGCCGTT
This sequence comes from Thermoanaerobaculales bacterium, assembly GCA_029932545.1. Lineage (GTDB taxonomy): Bacteria > Acidobacteriota > Thermoanaerobaculia > Thermoanaerobaculales > Sulfomarinibacteraceae > DAOWGJ01. The sequence continues at coordinate 5,318 of JAOZPW010000129.1, forward strand.
GCAACGTCGGGTTGGTGCATATCCCATCGGGTCGTCAGCGGTTCATTGAGAAGTCGACTCAGCCGGCGCTCGCTTTGACGATGAAAGGACAAGGCCTCGAGGAGGCCGGCGCGGGCCGTTGCCAGTTCGGCTTGCCAGCGATAGACCTCGGCCGCCCCAGCAGCGCCGACGGATCGACGTATCTGTGCCAGTTCGAGGTTTGCTTGGGTCAGGTCAACCTGCTCCTGACGAATGCGAATCAGGGCATCGCTGCGCATCACTCCCATGTAGGCGGCGACTGCGTCCCGGGCGATGTCGAAGCGAAGGGCCTGCCTATCAAGCTCACGGACCTTTTGAAGATCCCTCTGGATGGTGATGTTGCCCGAGGCGCTGTCGGAGTAGATCAGCTGGGTCAAGGTCAGCGAGCCGGCGACGTACCGAGAGTATTGGCCGAAGGCGGCCATGGCGTGGTTTTCGTCGATGACGGCGCCGATCAGACCCACGTCGATCTGGGGACGGTAGTTGGACCTGGCTTGACGAATATCTTCTGCGCCGGCGGTGACTCTGCGATCCTGCACAGCCAAATCCAAATTTGCCCTCACCGCCTGGTCTATTGTGATCTTCAGGTTGATGGGACGGTCACGTCTCAATCCCTGGTCGTGCACGAGCCGGGCTCTGGTCAGCAACTCCCAGCTCGGGGAGAATTCCAGGGCCTGGGCCGTCGCCATGTTGAGTGTCAGCCGCCCACCGGTTTCGACACGTGTTGAGTGCTGCGTTTCGCGTCCCTCGATCAGGTCGAGTGCTTCCAGGGCGGTACCGCGGGCCATTGCAGCCATGGTTGCTTTGGTGTTCATTCCGGCCAGCACACCACGATCCACCTCCGATTCTCCCAATAGAGAGAATGTCGGCAGACCCAGGGCGGTCAGTTCTTTGACGAGGGTTTCCAGTTGAGGTTCGCGCAACTGTAGCAGTGGCATAAGATAGACCGCATCCGAGTCGGCCGGCAGCAATTTCGACACGTCCGATGTTCCCACCGACATCGAGATGAATTTGACTGTGACACCCTCCGGCGCAACCGCCCGGCCAAGCTCAACAACCGTACAATTTAAAGGCCACGTAGGATCCACCAACACAGCGACCGAACTGAACGGCACTGTCTCGTGGAAAGCCTGCAGGTCACGGGTCATCAGGGCCCCGATGTTGACCGGCCGGATTCGGACATTGGCATTCTGGGAACAATCTGTGGCACAGTCGCCGAAAGCAAAGGGGACCACCACCGGCTTGGCAATCCGGTCCCGGCCGCAGACCTCTGACGCAACACCAACACCGATAGCAATGACCAGGTCAACATCGGCAGTTTCCAACAGCACGTCTACGGCCTGGGCGATCCCATCGGGCTCCCAGCCGCCGTCGACGGTGGCGCCTCTCGGGAACTCCAGGTCGTAGACCCCTGCAGTAACTCCCTCGATCTCCTTCCTGAAGAGATCGACGAAGCTGTCTTCACGCGCACTCGGTCCGTCGCTCACAATACCGATTCGCACGACCGGCAGATCGCCGGACGCCCACACTGTCCCGGCGCCCGAGGCAAGGAATACCACGATGCCGACCACCGTTGACGACCCACACAGAATTTTCTGGAGAGTCTTGATCATGATGCACACTCCTGTTGTGGCGAGGAAATTCCGTAGAAGGTAGCGTAGAGCACAGGTACTACCACCAGGGTCAAGACAGTCGCAAAGGTCAGACCGGCCATGATGGTGATGGCCATGCCCCTCCAGAAGATGTCGAAGACCAACGGGGTCATGCCGAACACCGTCGTGAAGGCCGCCATGGAGACCGGGCGGAGGCGGCTGACGCCGGCATCCAACACCGCTTCGAACGGTTGCTGGCCCTGGCCCAGATTGATGTCAATCTGATCGAGCAAGACCACGGAGTTCTTGATTAACATGCCGGACAAGCTCAAGAAGCCCAGCAGAGCTACAAAACCGAAGGGCTGGCCGGTCATCAGCAGGCCCGCAGTGACACCGATGATCGCCAGCGGCACCGTCAAGAATACGATCAGGGGCTGCCGGGTCGTATTGAAAAGGACCACCACGATCAGCACCATCAGAGAAAAGAAGAGCGGCACGCTGGCCATCAGCATGCGATTGGCATCACCGGATTTTTCGAATTCACCGCCCCACTCGAGTTCATAGTCGGGTGGCAATTCGATGTTTTCGATCTCGGGCCGCAGTCGGGTGAAGACTGGACTCGCCACGCCACGTCGCGGATCGCATTTGACTGTGATGGTCCTGCGCCGGTCGTAACGCCTGATAATCGGATCTTCCCATTCAGTTTTCATCTCCGTCACCACCTGGTTGACCGGCACGATCCGGCCGGTGGTGGAGGACCACACCTGGACGTTCGCCAGTTGGGCTACGGAGGACCGTTCCTCCTCGGGCAGACGGAAAAGGATGGGCAGGAGAGTATCTCCCTCGCGGTAAAGCCCGGCGATGCTGCCGGAGGTCACGACCTGGAGGCTGGAGGCAAGATCGTTGCGACTGATGCCCGCCTGACGGGCTTCGGCCTCAGCGAACTCGGGACGGATCACCGGTACCTGCTGCCTCCAGTCGTCCCGCACGTCCTTGGTATTGGCATCGGCCCGCATGATCGCCTTGACCTGTTCCGAAAGCTCTCGGAGCACCGCTGGGTCGTCACCCTTGATTCGGGCTTCGATCTTGGCGCCACCCCCAGTTCCGAAGACAAATCGATGGGTCTGCGGTTCGGCATCAGGGAAGCGCTCCGCCAGGTAGAGGATGGTTTTTCTACTGATTTCGTCGATGAGTCGGGCGTCCTCAACAGTCACCAGGAGTTGTGCATAGGCGGAGCTTGGCATTTCCGGCCGGTAGGTCAGCATGAAACGGGAGCCGCCACGGCCGGTGAAAGCCGCCACTGACTCGACACCTTCTTGATCGAGCAACCAGCCAGTAGCGGTCCGGACATCTCGCGCCGTGTCCTGGATGTGTGTTCCTTCAGGCCTCCAAAAATCGATGTAGAACTGTGGCTGACCCGAGTCCGGAAAAAAGCTCTGCTTGACATAACCGAAACCGAAGATTGCAGTGAAGAGCAGCGCGGACAGTACCGCCAGGCTTAACCAGCGAAGGCGTATGGCATGGCAAAGGAACCGGCGATAGGCACGGAAAAACGGCCTGTCGTAAGGATCAACTTCGTCGGCGCCTTCACCCGACTTGAGAAACATCACTCCGAGAAGAGGTGTCACGGTGACGGCGAGTACCCAGCTGAGCAGCAACGAGGCGGCCACCACCTTGAATAAGGAGCCGAGGAACTCGCCGGATGCATCGTCGGAGACACTGATGGCGGCAAAGGCCAGGATGGCAACTACAGTCGCGCCCAGCAAGGGCCACATGGTTTCGGAAACGCTCTGCCGAGCAGCTTTGAGGCTTTCCACACCCCTTTGTAATCGCACCAACAATCCTTCTGTGACCACGATGGCGTTGTCCACCAGCATGCCAAGGGCGATGATCAAGGCACCGAGGGAGATGCGCTGAAGGCTGATATCGAAGACACTCATATAGATGAAGGTGCCCAGGATATCGAGCACAAGAATGACCCCAATGAGCAGACCCGAACGCAGGCCCATGAACACCATCAACAGCCCGATGACGATCACCAGAGCTTCCAATAGATTGATCAGGAAACCGTTGACCGCCTGGGTCACTACCTCGGCCTGGAAATAGATCGAATGGAGGGCCATACCGACGGGTTGTTGCGCCTCGAGTTCCATCAGACGTAGCATCACAGCCCGCCCGGTATTGACCACGTTGCCGCCTTCGACGGTTGCAATTCCGATTCCGATCGCCGGTTCACCGTTGAAGAGAAGAAGGTCTCGAGGCGGCTCGAGACAGCCGCGCTTGATGGTTGCCACGTCGGCCAGCCGAATCATGCTGCCGGAGCCGACGCCTCGAATCAGCACATTGCCCATTTCATCCAGAGAATCAAAGGCGCCGGTCACGGCCACTCGAACGTACTGCTCCTCTATGTGAAGACGGCCGTCAGGAACAACCGACCCCTGGTCGGCAAGGGTTGCGAGGGCCTGTTGCGGATTGATGCCAAGTTGTGCCATCTTGGCCCTCGACATCTCCACATACACCACCTCGGTCTGTACGCCCCACAACTCAACCGCGCCAACACCGTCCTCAAGCAGAAGCTCGCGCCGCAAGAGCTTTGCATAATCCTCGATTTCGGCCAGGCTGTAGCCATCACCGGTGATGGCGAAGAGACCACCGTAGACGTCGCCCCAGTCATCGTTGACCACCGACCGTCCGGCGCCGGGAGGAAGCGCTCTTTGGATATCACCGACCTTCCGACGAAGCTCGTCCCACGCCTGGGGAATCTTCTCTTGATCGGTGTGCGAATAGAGGTCGACGATCACCAGGGAAAGACCTGCCCGTGAGATCGAGGTGACGTGCTCCACCTGGCCCATCGTCTGAATGGCTGTTTCGAGACGGTCGGTGACCTCCAACTCCACTTCTTCGGGTGAGGCGCCCGGGTAGGAGGTCTGGACGATGGCGGTGAAAATGGTGAACTCCGGATCCTCGAGCTGGCCAAGGCCCAGGAAGGACACCACACCGCCAATAGCGATTGCTGCCGTCAAAACCAAGGTGACGGTTTTCTTCCTTATGGCGATTCCTGCGATGTCCATGCTTTTAGTCCTTCGAATCCAACGAACGGACTCTCTGTCCCTCGGTGACGAAATGCACACCTGCCGCCAGGATTTGGTCGGAGGTTTCGAGACCCGCAAGGATTTCCAGACCAGACTTGGTCAGGGCGCCGGTTGTCACCCCAACCCGCGTGATCTTCATGCTGGAGGCATCGACTCTCCATACGGAAGTTTGGCCCCTTTTGTCTGTCACCACTGACCCGAGCGGCACCACAATCGCCTTGTCATCGCCGTTGCCATTTCCCGTCAACCATTGCACCGACGCCGTCATGCCGGGCAGGAGATCGGCCGAGGGTTCACCGTCGAGCTGAAGCGTCACCTGGAAGGTCTGGGTCTG
>JAOZPW010000130.1:0-5213 GCA_029932545.1 Thermoanaerobaculales bacterium
TAAACCGGAATGGAGCACAACCTCGGACTGACCTGCGACCCCATCGGTGGGCTGGTGCAGATCCCGTGTATCGAAAGAAATGCAATGGCGGCAGTCAAAGCGATCAACGCCGCCCGAATGGCCCTGAGGAGCGACGGTCCCAGCTACGTTTCACTCGATGAGGTGATTAAAACGATGCGCGAAACCGGCCGCGACATGCAGTCGAAATACAAAGAAACCTCCACCGGCGGTTTGGCAATCAACGTGACTGAGTGTTAGCTCACTCCGCCGCGGAACTCGACCTTTCGTCCTAGCCCGCATTTCTCACCAGTGATCTACTGCGGCCGCCGATGCACTGCACCCAGCGGCGCTTTCTCACCTCGGGGTGCTCAACGGACTGTCAAGTACGCCTCCGCGCCCCTCGGATCGAAAACCCCACTGGGCACAGCACCTCGACGACCTCGTGACGAAAACCGGTGAGAAGTGCGGGCTAGATTGCACATACACCCGCAAAAGGTGCCTGTCACGCCTTTCCAGGAACTCACAGGGCAAAACCATACAAAAAACGGCGGCCCGAAGGCCGCCGTTTTGATTGGATCGTGAAAGAACCGATTACACGAGACCCTGGTCGATCATGGAATCGGCGACTTTGCGGAAGCCGGCGATGTTGGCGCCCATGATGTAGTTGCCCGGGTCGCCGAACTCGGCGGCGGTCTCGACGCAGGCGGTATGGATGCTCTTCATGATGCCGTGAAGGCGCTGGTCCACTTCCTCACGAGTCCAGCTGAGGCGCAGGCTGTTCTGCGACATTTCCAGACCGGAGACCGCGACGCCACCGGCATTGGCTGCCTTGCCCAGACCGTAGAGAACCTTGTTGGCCATGTAGACCTCGATGGCTTCAGGGGTCGACGGCATGTTGGCGCCCTCGGAGATACAGAAGCAACCGTTCTTGACCAGTTCCTTGGCCTGTTCTCCGTTGACCTCGTTCTGGGTCGCGCAGGGCATGGCGATGTCACAGGGCACATTCCAGATGCTGGACCCTTCGTGGTATTGGATGCCGGAGAACTTGTCGGCCATCTCGCGAACACGACCGCGACGGACGTTCTTGAGGTCCATCAACTCGTCCCACATTTCCTTGGTCATACCGTCGTCAATGGCAATGTAGCCCGACGAATCCGAGAAGGTCACAACCTTGGCGCCCAACTCGAGACATTTTTCGGAGGCGTATTGTGCAACGTTGCCCGACCCGGAGATCGAAACGCGCTTGCCATCGAAACCGTCACCACGGGTGGCCAGCATCTCTTGTGCGAAGTACACGGCGCCGTAGCCGGTGGCTTCCGGACGAATCAGGCTGCCGCCCCAGTTGAGGCCTTTGCCGGTCAGAACGCCTTCGAAGGCATTGCGCAGGCGCTTGTATTGACCGAAGAGGTAGCCGATCTCCCGGCCGCCGACGCCGATATCACCGGCCGGAACGTCGGTATTTGGACCGATGTGCCGTGAAAGCTCGGTCATGAAGCTCTGGCAGAACCGCATCACCTCGGGGTCGGACTTGCCCTTGGGATCAAAGTCCGAACCGCCCTTGCCGCCGCCCATGGGCAACGTCGTCAGTGCGTTCTTGAAAACCTGCTCGAATCCAAGGAACTTGAGGATTCCGAGGTTGACCGTCGGGTGAAAGCGCAGGCCGCCCTTGTAGGGACCGATTGCCGAGTTGAACTCGACGCGGAATCCCTTGTTGACCTGGACTTCGCCACGATCGTCCATCCAGGGCACACGGAACATGATCACCCTTTCCGGCTCAACGATGCGTTCCAGAATTTTCTGGTCGAGATATTTCGGGTGACGTTCGAGTACCGGAATCAGGCTCTCGACGACTTCCTCGACGGCCTGGTGAAATTCCGTCTCGGCCGCGTTCTTGGCAATGACATTGCGCATGAATTTTTCAGCGAAAAGTTTTCCGGTTGTCATCTTCATTCCTCCACACAGTTGTTGGCTCCCGAGCCGTCATCGACCTGGAAGTGATTGAGGAGAATTTCCCCGTTCCTGCGGCGAGATTCTCCTCGATGAACTCAGTTCTCAGGATAATTCCATCAAACATCTCAGGAGTTTCGTGCCATTTTTCACAATTGTCAATAGCAATTTCCTAGAAAATCTCTCAGAGTTATTCTAGGAAACCGAATAGAGAAGACTTCTCAATTAGTCGGAGGCCATCGGCGGCAGAATCACCCCGGTACCGCTTTCACCGTCAACCAGAACCTGGAGAGGTTGTTCGAATCGGAGATGGCGGATGGCGCCGTCGAGTTCTTCCGACAACGGCACCTGCTCCCGAAACCATGACCAGCGTATCGCGCCCTTTTGGTCTGATTTATGGACGGCAAAGAACGCCACACCGAAACATGTCAGGTTGTGGAAGAAGTGCGATCCGAAGGACGGCTCGACCTGCAAATCGGAAAAGTCCGTCTCGACAATCGCACGAGCGGTCGAGATCTGCGGCCAGGTCACGCCAATGCCAAGCCAAGGATCCCTGGAACCCCACCGCCCCGGACCTATCAGCAGACAGTGACGCCCCTCATCCCTCAGACGACGGTTGATCTGCTCGATAATGATCGCCGCTTCGGCCGTCGTCCCACGGTCAAAGGCGTCAGGGTCAACGAGGATCACATCGGCCAGGCTCTCCCTCCGGCCGTGACCGAGGGCCATCTTGGTATGAACGACGGCCCGTTCCACCTGATCGGCACTCAGGTGAACGTCATCATGGAAAGACTCTACGACCAGCGGCCGCATCTGAACGACGTGGAAGATTTGCTCACGCTCGAGTCCGGGCTCGAGTTGTACGGCAAACTCCAACTCCGCCGGCGATCCAATGCCCTCCTTGCCCAGGGCCAACAGCCTGACCAACAACTCCGGAAGACTGAACGGCCGACCCCGCAGGATGGGCTCAAAGGTAACAAGCGGCGCCCCGCCCTGATCAAAGCCTGGAGAAATCGCATCATTCTCCCGACGGTAGGTCGAAAGAATCGGGCGAGCAGCCCCGTCCGCCACGGCGGCAATCGTTTCAAGGTGCAGAAGATTTGCTTCCGTTTGAATGCCTGGGATGGTGTCATCCTTCGACATGTCCAGGGCGTAAAAACGACGCTGGGCATTTCGGAGAATATCTTTGACCGACGACATCTGCGGGAGCACCTTGGGCTGGGTGGGACAAAAACGGAGGGCCTCGAACCCCTCGACGACTGTCCGGCCCAGGCCGAGAGCTACCTGAGCGACACCATCTTCAGGATCCATCGTTCCGAAGGGATAGAAATTGCTGGAAGCCGCGGTGCCGGAGAAAGTCGGGTAAAACCTGCTTCCGAAGGACTTGCCCACCAGGCGCTGTACCAGGACGGCCATTCTTTCCTCTTCCGACCGGTAGGGTGTGCTCTCCAGATAATCCCGGGCGGTCCGGAAATAGGTTGAGGCATAGATGACCTTGACCGCTTCGAGAACCTGGGCCAACCGGACGTCCAGAGAGGCGTGGTTGTTGGGCAGCATGATGGTCGCATACACGCCGGCGAATGGCTGAAAGAGAGAGTCCTCCAACAGGCTGGAGGACCTGATCGCCAAGGGCTCACGGACAATCTCGAGAAACTGGCCCAAGGCGTTCCGAACGCCATGCTCGAACCGTGCCGCCCGGAATCGATCCAGAATTGCGCCGTCCTCGAGTTCCGGCGCATCCTGAACAATCGACCTCAGGGCGTTGCCTTTGACGAAGCCCTCAAAGATGTCGGTCGCCAGCGCGACGGTCTGTGGGATGGCGACCCGCACCCCGGGCGCCCGAACCTCGTCGTGGGCCAACAACTTATGCATGAATGCCAGGCCCCGGCCTTTGCCCCCAAGGGAGCCCGAGCCGACCTTTGCGAAAGCAACGAACTCGTCGAATCGTTCCTCCTCGAAGTCGGTCGTCACGTGGCTTCGAATCTGTCGCTGATAGAGGATGAATGCGGTAATCAGGAACGACCGGAGTTCCTCACCGCCGGAGAACTCCGAAACCTGCATCGGCCTCAGTAACCGGGCCAACTCGAATTCAGTACGGGCCTTGAGCCACGCAGAGAAATTGTTGAGACCGGCGTGGAAAAGCAGGCTCTCACCCGGAATATCGGGCAGAAGCCGCGTCATGCTCCGAATATCTTCCGCCCGGGCGACCTCTTCCCCGTTTGGCAATCTGAAGATAAAATCACCAAACCCGAAGTGATCCAGAATGAACTGGCGAATATCTTCAAGAAGGTGCGGGCTCTTCTTGTGGAGGAAGGCGACATCCAGTTCGTGGGCCTCCTGCTCGAAGCGAGTCTCGACAGATTGAAGCAGGATCGGCAGATGGGGGTCGACCGAACGGATTTTCCGGGCCAAACGAAGGCCGGCTTCAGGATCAATGGTCCCCTCGCAGGGGAAACCAATGTCCGAGATGATTCCTAAGACGTTGTTGCCATATCGCTCGTAAAAGCCCCACGCCTCTTCCTCACACTGGGCCAGGAGGATCTTAGGCCTGGCACGAATCCTCAATAGACGATGGGAGAGATTGATCCCTTCAGCCATCAAACGGGTGGTCTGGGTCGTCACCTCGTGGTAGATCTGGGGCAGAAGCCCGGAATAAAAGGGGACCTCGTCCTCGACGACGATGATCGCCTGGACACCACCCTCAAGAATGTCATGGTCGGCATTCCACCGATCCTCGGCCTGTTTGATCAGGGCGAACAGCGACTTGACGTCCCCTTGCCAGAGAAAAACCCAGTCCAGGGCGCCGGAGGCACGAAGCTCCTCCGCCTCCGCAAGGCCGGCGGTGTTCGCTGCCAGCAGGCCCAGAGTCAAGTCCGGATCCAGTTCCCGGACCCGAGAGACAAACTCCGGAAGGTTGGCACCACCGACCCGGGGTGAGGTCACAACGAGGTCAAAACTCCTGCTATCGATCAAACTGAGGGCCTGATCGGAAGTACTGGCTCGGGTGAAGCGCGGAACATAGCGGAGATTGAGGTCGAGATTTCGGTACTCCTCGAACAGCAACTCGGTCAACTGACCGTCCTCTTCGAGGATGAAGGCGTCGTATTGGGAGGCAACCAGCAAGACTTCGAGAACTCTCTTTGTCATCAACGACGAGAACTCCTCGGTTCCCATCCCATACCGACTGCTGAGGTCGAGCTGACCCTGAAGAGCAAATGTTGGATTCATCTCATCGAGCCTAGCAGAGAGGGCGGACATCAGCTATC
>JAOZPW010000130.1:5313-10309 GCA_029932545.1 Thermoanaerobaculales bacterium
CCCGGTTGCACGAAAGAGGCCTGTAGTTTTCGCGACGCCTGGTCCGATCTGAAGGATGCCAACGTCAAGGTTTTCGGAGTCTCCTACGACACACCTCAGTCAAACCGTACCTTCGCGGAGAAATTCAACCTTCCCTTTCTCCTTCTCTCGGACGACGAAAAGGCCCTGGCAAAAAGCGTTGGGGCAACCCGGCTCCTGATCCCGGTCCCGAAGAGGATCTCCTACCTCGTCGGCGCCGACGGAAGAATTCTCAAGGCCTACCCTTCGGTCTCTCCCTCCAGCCATGCGGAGGAAGTATTAAAGGATCTGATTCAACTCCGCTGACCTGCTTCGAGAGTACGGAACAACGACCGAATCTTGGGTAGAATGCTCCTGGTAACGGGCAAAAAGCCTTGACAGATGTTGTTATTTCTATATATTCCTAAATAGTTATAAGGTAAGGGGAAGGTCGATGCTTCGAAACGTCAATATATTCCTGATGATGCTCGCCGTCTTGGCCGGGTTCTCACTGCCATCGTTCGCCCAGGAACTGACCCTGCAGCAAGCGATTGAGACCGCCCTGGAGAAGAACCACGCGATCGCTGCATCCTCCGCCAAGGTCTCTGCAGCCAAGGCACGGCAGGATCAGGCCGGCGGGTACAACTACCCGAAGGTCGATCTGATGCAAATGTTCAACTACACGAACAACCCGGCTGAGGTCTTCGCATTCACCCTGAACCAGCGGCGCTTCGACATGGAAGAATTCTTCATGAGCGATGCCAACCGCCCGGATGCGCTGGACACCTGGATCACTCGGCTTGAAGTGACCCAACCCATCTACGTCGGTGGCAAGATCTCGACCCGCAACGAACAAGCCGACCTGATGGCCGGTTCCGCCGAAAAAGACCTCTCTCACGCCCAACAGAAGACAGTCTTCGACGTCGCCACCGCCTTTGCCAATGTCTTGATGGCTGCCGAGCATCTGGGCGTTGTCACACGGGCCCGAGAAACGACGGCGGCTCACGTCGCTTTGGCCGAAAAGTATGCTACAGAAGGCTTTATCATCAACGCAGAGGTTCTCAACGCAGAGGTCTACCTCGCACAGATGGACGGGATGCTGGTTGAGTCCGAAAGCAACGCGGACCTTGCCCATTCGGCGCTGGATTTTTCGATGGGGATCGATCAGATGACCCGTCAGACCCTCCACCCACTCCCTGCAATGCCTCTGGTCAACGCGCCGGTGACGGAATGGATGGACCGGGGCGTAGCGATGCGTCGTGATCTCGAGGCCCGCCGGCGGGAACTCGATGCCGGGCGTCTCGAAGAGAAGGCCGTTAATCCCGGATTCAAACCGGAGATCGGGATTGTAGGTCGATACGAACTCTACGACGACATGATCTTTGGCAACAACGGACATAACGGCTCGATAATGGCCGTCGCCAAGATCAATCTCTTTGGCGGGGGTTCCGACACGGCCGAAACGGAGGCTGCCCGCCTCGATGCTCTCTCCGGAGAGCACAACGTGGCACTCTTCGAAGAAGGCGTTCGACTCGAGGTCCGCAGCGCCTACGCCCAGGTCCAGTCGGCAAGGAAACGACACCAAACGGCAACCCGAGCTGTTGATGCGGCACAAGAAGCCCTGAGGGTTCGGGAAAAGAGATTCAAACAGGGCCTCGACAAAATGATCGATCTGCTCGATGCCGAAACCGCCCTCAGAGAAAGCGAACTCCGGGAACTGGTCGCCCGCTACGATCTGACGCTGTCGACCTTCCGCCTTTATTTCACATCAGGAACATCACTGACCGAACTCTTCGGCGTCAATACCGACCCACAGGAGATCCAAGAATGAACGTTACAAACCTGCTGATTCCCGCTCTCGTCACAGCCGCCGCCCTGGTCGGATGCGGCCATGAACCCGCCGAATTGGCCCCTGCCGACAGGCCGGCCATCACCGTCAAGGTCAGTCCGGTAGAGGTCGTAACCTCCCAGAAGTCTATCGAGGTCTATGGCATCGTACAGCCGGCTCGGCAGTCCTTCATCAGCAGCCGCGTCATGGGGCCGGTCGTCGCAGTTCGGATCCAGGCGGGAGACCAGGTCCGAAAAGGCCAGGCCCTGATCGAAATCCTCCCGCAGACAATCGACGGGCAGGTTGCCCAGGCCAAGGGCGCCAAGGCCCAGGCGGAGGCGGCCCTGGCCCTGGCCCAGAAAAACTACACGAGGTTTGAGAACCTCCACGAGCAGGACGCCGCCTCGGATCTCGAGCTGGACATGGCCCGGATGCAGTTCGAGCAGGCCAAGGGTGCGGTCTCCCAGGCCAACGGCGCCGTGCAGTCCGCATCCTCGGTCGCCAACGAAGCCATCGTCAAGGCGCCGTTTCCGGCACGGGTAGTCGACAAGATGGTCGAAGTCGGCGACCTTGCAGCACCTGGAAGGCCCCTGGTTCGACTGGAGAGCCTGACCGGACGTAAGGTTTGGCTGACGATCCGCGAAGCCGACATCGGCCGTATCACCAAGGGCCAGGAGTTGGCCCTCCGCTTCGACACAAGACCCGAGCTTGGCAATGTTCCGGGCATCGTCGATGAAATCGTCTCGGCAGCAGATCCTGCGACACACACCTTTACGGTCAAGGTCTCCTTGTCAAACGTCGACGTGCCTTCGGGGCTCGCGGCCCGGGCTTTGCTTCCCGGAGACGAGACCAGCCGAATGGCCGTGCCAAGCTCGGCTGTGTTTTACCGGGGAGGGCTGGAACTGGTTGTCATACGGGACCAGGACGGAACCGCCCGGACCCGTGCCGTCACAACCGGCTCAAAAATCAGCGACGATCTGATTGAGATTCTCTCCGGTCTCAGCGAGAACGATGAGGTTGTCATCGACGCACCTGGCCCCGTGGCCGATGGAACGCCCGTGGAGGTCACATCATGAGCGAGGAGCGCGATCACGAATTCCAGACCGATCCCGGGACACAGGCCAAGGGCGAGGGCAGGGGAGAACAGGCCCGGCGAGAAGCGCTGCGATTGAAGATGACCCGGCGTCCCCTGGGGGCATCCGGACGCATCGCCAAGGCATTCCTCGAAAGCAAGTTGACACCACTGCTGGTGGTATTCTCGCTACTCCTCGGGGCCTTCGCCGTCCTGATCACCCCCAGAGAAGAGGAACCACAGATCAAGGTTCCCATGATCGACGTCATGGTCGGCTTCCCCGGCGCCACGGCCGAAGAGGTCGAAACCCGGGTCATGACACCGCTGGAGAAACTCCTCTACGAGATCGACAACGTCGATTTCATCTACTCGACATCGATGCCGTCCGGCGGCATGATCGTCGTTCGTTTCCTCGTGGGAACCGATCCCGATCAGGCCGCCCTCAGGGTACACACCAAGATCCAGTCCGCCATGGACGAGATGCCCCAGGGCATGATGCCTCCGACCGTCAAGCCCCGAACGATCGACGATGTTCCAGTAGCGGCCTACACACTCTGGAGCGAAGAAGCCTCACCGATGCAGCTTCGACAGATCGCCAACGAGATCAAGGTCAATCTGACCCAGCACCAGCGCGTCGCCCAGGTCTCGATCATCGGCGGCCAGCGACGAATGATCCGGGTTGATTTTGACCGGGAGAAACTGGGGTCGTTCAACGTCTCAATTCTCCAGGCCTACCAGGCCCTTCAGAGCTTCAACTGGAGGCTGCCGGCCGGCACCGCCAATGTCCTGGACCAGGAAATCCAGGTTGACGTCGGTCGTTTCCTCAAGGATGCCGACGAGATCGGCAACGTCGTTGTCGGCGTCTACGGTGGTCGACCGGTTTACCTCAAGGATGTGGCCGCAATCGTGGACGGCCCCGAGGAACCGATCAGCTACGTCTGGATGGGCTCAGGTCCCGCAGCTCCCGAAAGCGGGCTTGCCCATGCCGGGATCGATGCGCCCGCAGTCACTATTGCTGTTTCCAAGAAGCCCGGAACCAACGCCGTCGAACTGGTCAACGATCTCGACAAGAAGGTCAAACAGCTCAAGGGGCGGATGATCCCCTCCAACATCAACATCACCAAGACCCGGGACTACGGCGCCACCGCCGACGAGAAGAGTAACGAGCTGATCTACCACATGCTGATTGCCACATTTGCAGTGGTGATCTTCATGGCATTCGCCCTGGGACGCCGCGAAGGCGTCGTCGTCGCCGTTGCGGTCCCCGTCACGTTGGCTTTGACGTTGGCGGCATCCTACTTCTTCGGCTACACCCTCAACCGGGTCACCCTGTTTGCGTTGATTTTTGCGATCGGAATTTTGGTTGATGATGCCATCGTCGTTGTGGAAAACATCCACCGCCACTACGAACTCAAGTGGGCACATCCCCGACTTGCGACGGTCTATGCTGTGGATGAGGTTGGCAACCCGACGATCCTCGCAACCTTCACCGTCATCGCGGCCCTGATGCCTCTTGCTTTCGTCTCCGGCCTGATGGGTCCCTACATGAGGCCGATCCCGATCAACGCCTCTGCGGCAATGCTCTTTTCGTTGCTGGTCGCCTTCATTATTTCCCCCTGGCTGACCCTCAAGCTCTTCCGGCGCAAGGCGGAGGCCGAGTTGGAAAACACTTCGGGCGGGCCCGACCAGGAAACCGAAGACGAAACCCGGCTAACCAGGATCTATCAGAAGATCATGGAACCCTTGATCGGATCGGCACTGATTCGATGGGTTTCACTCGCAGTCGTCGTCCTCCTGCTCTTCGCATCGATGGCCCTGGTGCCAATCCACTTCGTCACCGTCAAGATGCTTCCCTTCGATAACAAGAGTGAGCTTCAGATTGTCATCGACACGCCGGAAGGTTTCAGCCTCGAGAAAACCAACGCAGCCGCCCGGGAAATCGCCGGCGTCTTCAGGGATATGGAAGAGGTGACCAACTACCAGGTCTATGTCGGAACCGCGGGTCCCTTCAACTTCAACGGCCTGGTTCGTCATTATTTCATGCGTTCGGGAGCCAATGTCGCCGATATCCAGGTCAATCTGGTGGACAAACACCTCAT
>JAOZPW010000131.1 GCA_029932545.1 Thermoanaerobaculales bacterium
CTCTGTGTTGAATCTGCCCTCAGATCGACGGTTCCTGAGCTAACCGCTAACAGCTAATGGCTCATTGCTTCCGAGGGACTTCTCCACTGCACCACCAACACCGTCTGGTCGTCGTGAGCCTGTTCGCCGCCGGAGAAGGTTGAGACCTCGTCAAATATTTTCTGGACCAGGGCCTCTGGGCTCAGATGCCTCGAACCGACTACAAGGTCCTCAAGTCGGTCCATCCCAAACTCGATTTCACCGACTCCATGGGCCTCCGTGATGCCGTCCGAGTACATGATGAGGGTGTCGCCCTCACGGAAATGACAGAGGCCTGCGGTGTAGCGAACGTTGGGGAAGGGGCCCAGGGGCAGGCCGCCGATCGCCAGCCGCTCGACCTCGCCCGATGCTCGAATCAAGAGGGCCGGCGGGTGTCCCGCACTACAGTGGATCATGGTGCCGTCGAGATCGATCTCGGCAAGGAAAAGCGAAACGAACTTGGTCGCCATCCGGCTTTCGTGGATGATGCCGTTGAGCCGCTCCAAGGTCCTGCCCAACTTGTACTCTCGGGACAGACCCATGCGCAGACCGGTGAAGACATCACGGACCTGCAATGCCGCCGGAAGGCCGTGCCCGGTCGCGTCGGCAACTACAACGCTGAAGGCAGTCTCGTCCATCGGGATCAAATCGTAGAAGTCACCGCCAACGACCTCCGCGGGCAAGCTCCGGGCCGCCACAACAAACTGTCCCGGCGCCTCCATGTGCCGTGGCAGGATCGAGGTCTGAATCTGCCGGGCTTCCTCCATGACTGCCGCCATGCGTTCCTCGCGAAGTTGCTGATTGATTGCCAGCCGAACGATATTGAGGGTGGAAACCAAATCCTCCCGGTTGTCCTCATGGGCATCCACGTCGAAACTCAAGATGAAATTCCCACCATCGACAATCGCTGTCGCGAAGACCTCCCTCGTACCCAGCAGGCTCTCGAGGCGGGGATCCAACTCCGGGTCGTCCCGGTGCATGACCAGCGTGCCCGTGTCGAAGAGACGCCGGATCGGAGCGTAGTCCGGATCGACCCGCTGGCCGAGTATTGTCGCGCCTGCTCCGCCAAATGTCGCCACCAGTTCATAAGCTTCGTCGTCAAGGTAGTAGATCCGCCCACCCACCAGGCCCAGATCGTCGGAAAAGGAGGTGATCAGAAAATCCGCGGTCTGCTGAATGGTCTGGAGAGGCGTTGACCCGGCCGCAATAGTTTCAAGCGCCCTTTCGATCCGATGATACAGAGAGATCGTTCGCCTTGGCATGGCTGGATCATGTCACGAGGGACCGAAATCGACAAGCCCGTGTAACCCAACCCGACTCCCGGACAAGAACTCGGTGTAGAATGCGTGATTGTCGGCGCTTTAGTCGTCGACCGGAGGAAGAATGAAACAGATGACCTTGATATTCCGACTCGGACTGATATACCTCGTACTTTGTGCCTTTTCCGGCTGCACCGGACAGGAAGGCCCGGGAGCAACCGCACAGGCCGCCGTTTCGACAGCCCAACACGGGAATATTCGGTGGGCAGGAACGTGGGATGCCGCTTTTTTTAGGGCCCGATCGGAAGAAAAAGTCGTCCTGGTGACCTTCTATGCCGACTGGTGCATCTGGTGCAAGAGACTCGAAGACACAACCCTGGCAGATGATTCAGTCGTCTCTTACCTGGCGGAAAAAGCCGTTCCCGTGCGACTTGATGTTGACGGCGACGGGCGGAAATTCTCAGATCAATACAGAGTCGACGGACTCCCGACGGTCCTGCTGCTCAGAAATGACGGTACCGAACTAGGCCGCATTCCCGGGTATCTGCCACCCGAGGAATTCCTTGAGCACGTTCGTATGCTGATCGGCTGAGCCGCTTTACCGCCCTTTCCTCGCTTTGGCTTTGGCTTCTTCCTTTTCTTCTTCGACCCGTTCATCGGCCCGTGCCAGTGCCAGGGGATCAGGCATGGGTTCGCCGACCCGGGGTGTGTAGTAAGCCTGTTGAAAGGGCCAGGGCATTTCCGAGAGACCAGGCGTGTCGCCCTCACAGCTTACCTGTGGTTCAGTCCCGTCGAGGAACGCCTCCAACACAATTCGGCTTTGATCGGCGCACGCCGGAACCA
This sequence comes from Thermoanaerobaculales bacterium, assembly GCA_029932545.1. Lineage (GTDB taxonomy): Bacteria > Acidobacteriota > Thermoanaerobaculia > Thermoanaerobaculales > Sulfomarinibacteraceae > DAOWGJ01. Next base: position 2,121 of record JAOZPW010000131.1, read on the forward strand.
CCAAGTGGCCGGAATACCAGTCCACCGCACTGAACACAACGCCTGCGGGTACCGGAAATCGCTCGGCCCTCGCCGCCTCATCCAGCGTTTCCAAATAGGCCTCCATGAACCGAATCCAGATCGGCAAGGCCGCCGCGGCGCCGGTCATACGCCTTCCGATCGGTGCCTTCTTGTCCCTGCCTACCCACACGCCAACCGTAATACGGGGCGAGGACCCGACAAACCAGGCGTCGGAGTAATCGTCCGTCGTTCCCGTCTTACCGGCGAGATGGGCATGCAACACCTTGGCCTTTTGGGCGGTACCCCGTTCGATAACCCCCTCAAGAACGTGGAGGAGGAGATAGCCGGCGGCGGCGGATGTCCTCCGCTCGAGGGTCGGGTAGAACTGCTCCTGGGACCGCCCATCCCGGTCCCGGACCTCTGAAATGAAGTAGGGCGTCGGAACCTCTCCCAGATTGGCGAAGCCGGCATAGGCCCGAACAACATCGACCAACCGGACACCCAGAGTCCCCAGGGCGAGAGAGGGATAGGGCCTCAACGGGGTGGTAATACCCATTGCTTTTGCAGTTTCCACAACAGCCTGCCCACCGACCATGTCCTGCAGTTTGACTGCACTGGCATTAAAACTCAGTTCGAGAGCCCGCCTGAGAGTTGTAACGCCGAAATACTTTCCGTAGTAGTTTCTGGGGCAGTAGGTCAGCTCCCCTGTTCCGTCGGGAAACAGGGCGGGCCCATCAAAAACTGTATCTGCCGGCGTAAATCCTCTTTCGAACGCCGTCAGGTAAACGAAGGGCTTGAATGCCGACCCGCACTGGAGCTTGGACTGAATGGCACGGTTGAATTCCGATCTTTCAAAGTCGAAACCTCCAACCATCGCCAGAACAGCCCCGGTGCGGTTATCCATTGCCAGAATGGCACTTTCGATCTCAGGCTCCTGGAGCAACTCAACCCTCAGTTCCTCTTCCGAATCGGCCTCCGGGAGCACCTCCGGGAGCCGCACCAACACCAGGTCTCCCTCCTTGAGGATCTTTCTCAGTGAAGAGGCCCGTGTCCAGGAGGCATCGCCAAGCTTGAGTATTGCCTCAGACCCGGCGATGTTCAACCGAGCAGTCGAACGCCCCACCTCCAGGGCCACCGCTTTGACCATCGACGACGGTTCAAAAATCAGTCCATCCCAAGAAGGGTGCTCAAACAACAACGGATCGGTCGCCTGACCGGAAGCCACAACATTGGTTGGCTTCCTATAACCCAGTCGGGTCGTGTCCAGTTCAACCAGGCCCTCTCTGACGGCCCGTTCAGCCGCCCGCTGCAAGACGGGATCCATTGTCACATCGACCTGAAGGCCGGCGGTATAAAGGGCGTCGGTCCCATATCGCTGTTCAATGGTCTTTCTGACATGTTCCAGGAAATAGTCGCCCCCGACCTTGCGCTCCCGGTGAATTGAGACGCCGAGGTCGGTGTTGACCGCAACCTCGTAGGCCTCCTGGTCGACAAACCCCAATTCCAACATCTTGCCGAGAACATGATTCCGGCGATTCCGGGTACCTTCGGGATTCTTGACGGGGTTGTGAAGACGCTCGGGGTTCTGAATCATTCCGGCCAGCATCGCCGCTTCTTGAAGCTCCAATTCGGCCGCCGGCTTTCCGAAATAGACCTGTGTCGCGGCCTCAATACCATAAGCGCCATGCCCAAGGTAAATCTGATTGGCATACATCGAGATGATCTGGTCCTTGGAGAGGCGCTTTTCCATGTCAATCGCCAGAAACATCTCCTTGACCTTCCGGGTGATGGTGCGTTCCCTGCTCAGGAATAGGTTTTTGGCCATCTGTTGGGTCAAGGTCGAAGCGCCCCCTCGACCGCCCAGACGCCCGGTCTTGATCGACCCGATGATCGCCCTGAGAATCGCCGTCGGGTCGACCCCGCCGTGGGAATAGAAATTGGCATCCTCGATTGCGACGATTGCAAGCTTGATCACGTCCGGAATATCCTCCGGAGGAAGTTCGACCCGTCGCTCCAACGCGAAACTTCCGGAAGCACTCCCGTCAGCGGCATAAATATGTGATGTGGTCGCCGGTCGATAGGTGGGCAGTTGGTCCAACTGCGGAATGTGAAGACTTCGCGCCACCATCCACCCTGCAAAGGCTCCGACAAGGCAACCGATAACAACCGCCCAGACCACACGGGTCAGAAACTTGACCAAACGCGACTTCATCGGGGAAGAATAGCAGGGAAGGCAGGAGCTCTCAGCTATAGGTTTAGCTACTTGCAAAATTCCGATCGTCACGATGCGGGGCAGGAGCCCCGCGCTCCAGGACGCAGTCCCGGCAGTCCCTTTGGCTTCTCTTGTTGTGCATTTTCGGGCCTCTTTGTGGCTATTTCATGATTATTGCGAGCGCCTGGGTTCTCGGCTTTCCTGTGGCACCAACCCACCATCAGGCCGGTCAAGCGCACCCTTTCGCTGCAATTTGGCCAAATAGTCGTACATGACGATCGACCCGGCTACTGCCAGGTTCAGGCATGGGACGAGACCCCACTGAGGAATCTGAACAACGACCTCTGCTGCATCAATCAGACTCTGAGGCAAGCCGTCCCGCTCAGCTCCCAGGAGAAAGCACGGGTTTTGGGGATATTCGGCCTCGAAGAGGCTGACGGCTCGATCATCCAGTTCTACGGCTACCAGAGACCAATTGCGGTTTCGCACATGGTCCAAGAATGCTGTCTCATCCTCTAGGATCGTCACATCGGTGAAATCCTGGGCAGTCTTGGCCGCCTCAATGTTCCACTCCCGATCACCGACAAGAACCACTTCTTGTGCGGCGACCGCATGAGCCGTGCGCACCAATGTCCCGACATTGTGCTCCTTGGAGGTATTCCATCCGGCGATTGCCATGGAACGAAGGCCACGCCGGTAATGCTCCCGGCGGCGTTCCCTCCGAGCCATGCGTCGCTGATGGTCGAACTCTTCCTTAGTCATCATGCCTCGTCTCCGTTGCCGCGCCCTGCAAATAAACGAAATCCCGCAAACGCGGGATTTCGTGACGGCGGGTGTACCCACCCGGGCCTTCGCAGAGGGTAACGCGGCTGCGAGGTCCGACCAAAACCCGCGGCCCGGAAAACCCGGGCACTTTTAATATGTGTCCGGGATCACCCGTTGTCAAGAGTGGAGCAAAAAAATTCCGGGACCACCCGTTGATCCTGCGCCCGTTCCGGGCTACATTGATATCCTAGATGAGCAATATTTAACGGTGTTCTACACTTGAATTACTCATCAGATGTATTACCAAGGAGGCCTCCATGCCATCTAATGTAAGAGTCATTGCTTCACTATTGCTTGTTTTCATTGTGGTTTTTTCCTTCGGGTGTTCCAGCACCAAACCCAAGGCGGAAAGCACCGCGCCCCCTGTCGTTGAAGCCACACCAGCACCGGTATCCCAACCTTCGGTCGATGAAGAGTACGTCACCGATGGCAGCGCTGAAACCGTCGTCTCCGAACAGGCCATTGTCGAGGACCTCCCGGCGGACCTGGTCAGCCTCAACGCCCGTGGCTATCTCGATGACGTCTTCTTCGAGACCGACAGCTACACTATCGGCGAAATGTCCCGGGAGCACATTGCGACCAACGCCTCGTGGCTCAACCAGTATCCCACCGTGAAAATTTTGATCGAGGGGCACTGCGACGAGCGCAACACCCGGGAATACAATCTGGCACTGGGTGAAAGACGAGCCAACTCGGTCAGGGATTACCTGGTCTTTCTGGGGATCGCCCCCGAACGGGTCCTCACGATCAGCTACGGCGAAGAGCGCCCGTTTGCTGTCGGCCACGACGAGTACGCCTGGTCGCAGAACCGGCGTTCTCACTTCGTCATCACCGCCCGCTAGAACCAGGAGAACATCACCATGCGCAAGCTCCTGATCGTCCTTCTCGCCGTTTCAACCCTTGCCTGCACCTCGGGTGAAGATATGGCGCTCCTCCATCGTGAGATCACCGATGTTCAACGCGAGATCCAAAGCCTGAGTGCCAATGCCCCTGAGCGGCAGGATCTCGCATCGATGGAGAATCGCATGAAGGAGCTGACCGAAAAGAACATGCGGTCCAACGCTGACCTGGCAATGCAGGTCCAACAGCTCCAGGAGAGAATGGAAGGCCTTCATGCCAGCCTGGAGCTGACCACTCGGCAGCTGCAGCAGATTTCCCAGGAGCTGGCGGCCGGTCGGAACCGCCAGACGGTGGTCCTGCCTCCTGTGACGGCAGTGCCAAGCGCCGGCACTGCCGAGCAAACCGGGGTTCCTCCGGGGACCCTCGCCGCCGGTGCGGCCGCATCACGGGGATCGGAGATATCCCCCGACCAGCTCTACCGGTCGGCCTACGAAGACTACATGCGGGGAAACTACGATCTGGCCGCCCAGGGATTTCAGGAATACCGACGACTCTTTCCGGATACCGAGCTCTCGGACAATTCCCTCTACTGGGTCGGAGAGTGCTACGCCGCCCAGGATCTCACCACCGAGGCAATTCAGACCTTTACCCAGGTTCTCGAAAACTATCCAAACTCCGACAAGGGCGCCGCCTCACAGCTCAAGAAGGGCCTCTTGTACCTCGGCTCGGGAGATCAGGGACAAGGCGTCGTCAACCTGCAATATGTCGTCTACGAACACCCCGGCACCAAAGAGGCCGATCTTGCACGCGAAAAACTCCGCTCGTTGGGCTTGAACATCAGATAAGGGCACATTCCAACCGACGAATCCGAGCTGAAAGCTGCTGATAGCTGATAGCTGATAGCTGATACCTATATTGCCCCTAGCATTCCGCCTCATGTTTCGCTAGAATACCCGCCCTGTGTGCGTGCCACCCATATGGTGAGCATGCGGATTCTAAGGAGAAGATAGTATGGCCACGATCAAGGGAACCAAAAAACAGGCCCGTAAACGCCACCGCCAGTCGTTGGAACGGCGTATGCGAAACAAATCCGTCCGCACCCGCGTGCGGCGCCAGATGCGTTTGATGCGCGTAGCACTCGACGAGGGCGATGCCGCCAAGGTCAAGGAGCTGTTGCCGGAGACGATGTCGGTTATCGACGTCGGCTGGCGACGCGGAGTCCTTCACCGCAACACGGCTTCCAGATACAAAAGCCGCATGGCACGGCAAGCTCAGGCCGTCATTAACGCAACGGAAGCCTGAGTCATGCCCGAGGCTCTGCTCACCACGACGATTTCGAAAGGTGAGCTCTTGAGCCGCGGAAAAGTACGGGACATCTTTGCCGCTGATGACGCACTGGTCTTGGTTGCCACTGACCGGATCAGCGCGTTCGACCATGTGCTCGATCCAGGTATTCCCGGACGGGGCATTGTTCTGACGCAGTTGTCCAATTTCTGGTTCGAGAAGTTGGCTCACGTGATCCCCAACCACGTGCTTGCAACTGACATTTCGGAGTTCCCGGAGCCATTCAACTCCCATCCGGAGTTGGCGGGCCGGTCCATCCTCGCCCGTCGTTTGCAACCGATCCCGGTAGAGTGTGTCGCTCGCGGCTTCATCACCGGTTCCGGCTGGGAGGAATACCTCGCAGACTCGACCGTTTGCGACGTGCCTCTGCCTCAGGGCTTGGCGGAATGCGAGCAGCTTCCCGAACCGATCTTCACCCCAGCGACAAAGGCGACCGAAGGCCATGACGAGAACATCTCGTTTGACCGCATGGTTGAGATCGTCGGGGGTGAAACCGCAGAGCGGCTCCGCAATGTCACACTAACCCTATACAAACAGGCCGCCTCCTATGCGGCTGAGCGCGGAATCTTGATTGCCGACACCAAGTTTGAATTCGGTTTTGATCAGGATGGCATCATCATCTGGATGGATGAGGCCCTGACTCCGGATTCATCTCGTTTCTGGCCCGCCGAAAGCTACAAGCCCGGCGGCCAGCAACCCTCTTTCGACAAACAATTCGTCAGGGATTGGCTTGGGGAGAGCGGCTGGGATCGGGAGCCACCGGCACCGACCCTACCTCCCCATGTCGTGGAGGGAACTCTCGAACGATACCGCCGCGCCTTCAGCCTGCTGACGGAGCGAGACCTCGATTTCTGACCTGATTCTATATTTTCCCTTGAGGAGGAGACGAACCGATGAGTGTGAAGACCTTTGCCACCGAAGACATCCGCAATATTGCCGTCACCGGGCACTCTGACACCGGCAAGACCTCACTGGTCTCGGCCGTGCTGTTCAACAGCGGCGCGGTCAACCGTTTGTTGAAAGTCGATGACGAAAACACCATCACCGACTTCGACGAGGATGAGCACGATCGGAAGATCACGATCAGCACAGCGGTGGCGTATGCCGAGCACAATGGGTGCAAGATCAATTTAATCGACACTCCGGGCTACGGCATTTACACCACGGACGCCCTTCAGGGATTGCGGGTGGCCGACACCGCCTTGATACTCGTATCCGCCGTAGCCGGCGTCGAGGTCCAGACCGATAAAATGTGGAAGGCTGCCGCCTCCTTCGATCTACCCGTGGTGTTCTCCGTCAACTCGATGGACAGGGACCGCGCATCCTTCAGCCGAACGATCAAGAACCTCCACAAGAGGTACGGCCGAGAGGTAACGCCCCTCCAAATTCCGATCGGCGCCGAGAGCGCCTTCTCCGGGGTCGTCAACCTGATCAGCGGCAAGGCCTACACCTGGCCCAACGACGAGAGCGGAAAAATGACCGCTATTGATGTTCCCCCGGAAATGGCGGACGAAGTTGCAACCGCACGAGAAGCCCTGATGGAGATGGTCGCCGAACAGGATGAAGCCCTGATGGACGCCTACCTCGAAGAGGGAGAACTCAACGAGGCCACCCTGATCGAGGGACTGAAAAAGGCGATCACTACCCGTTCTCTCTACCCGGTATTCGCTCTTTCTGCCGGCAAAAATATCGGCATTCAGCCACTGATGGACGCACTGGTCAATCTGACCCCAGCACCCGACTGGCGTCCGGTGTCGGCCGTGGTCAACGGTGAGAAGCAGGAATTGGCAATCTCCGGCGATGAGAAGCTCTCCGCCTATGTCTTCAAGACCATCTCCGACCCATTCTCCGGCCGAATCTCTCTGATTCGCGTTTTTTCGGGTGGAGTTGTATCAGACACCACCGTGACCAACAGCACCAGCGGCAGCACCGAGCGCCTCGGCGCCCTCTCGATCATTCAGGGCAAGACCATGGAACACGTTTCCGAGCTGGCGCCCGGCGACATCGGCGCCGTACCAAAACTCAAGGACAGCAACACCTGCGATTCCTTGTGTGAAGCCAAGATGAACATCAAGGTCCCCGCCGTTCCCATTCCGGAGGCGGCGATCTCATTCGCTCTCGAGGCAAAATCCAAAGCGGACGAGGACAAGTTGGCAACGGCCCTGCGCCGGATCCAGGACGAGGACCCCACCATTAAGATCGGTCGAGACCCACAGACAAAAGAGATGCTGATCTCGGGCACCGGCCAGCTTCACGTCGAGGTCGTTGTCGGCAAGCTAAAAAAACGCTACAACGTTGATGTCGTCTTGCACCAGCCCAAGGTTCCCTATCGAGAGACGATCACCAAGAGTATCGATGTGACCACACGGCACAAGAAACAGACCGGAGGCTCCGGCCAGTTCGCCCAGTGCTCGATCACCATGGAACCCAACCATGGCCACGGATACGAATTCGTCGACAAGATTTTCGGTGGCTCGATTTCGCAAACCTACCGCCCCGCTGTTGACAAGGGCATCCAGGAAGCAGCCGAACGAGGCGTTCTGGCCGGTTTCCCAATGGTCGATTTCAAGATCACCCTGACCGACGGAAAAGAGCACGCCGTCGACTCCTCCGAGATGGCCTTCAAACAGGCCGGCAGAAAGGCCTTCAGGGACGCCGCCGGCAAGTGCAGCCCGACCCTGCTCGAGCCGGTGATGATGGTCGAGGTCTACACCCCGGAAGACGCCATGGGCGACGTGATGGGTGATCTCAACTCACGCCGCGGCCGTCTGCAGGGCATGGACACCGAAGACGGAACAACGACCATCAAGGCGAACGTTCCCTTGGCCGAGATGCTGACCTACGCACCAACCCTCCGCTCCATCACCGGCGGACGCGGCGATTTCCATATGGAAATGACCGGCTACGTCGAAGTGCCCAAGCAGTTCCGGGAGAAGGTCA
>JAOZPW010000412.1 GCA_029932545.1 Thermoanaerobaculales bacterium
AGGTCGTTGTGGTTCGCGCCTTGCAGCCGGACACTGGTGAGAAGTACGGGCTAGGAAAGCAAAGGGCATTGACGGCGGGCGGGCTTTGGAGATGCAGAGAGTGGCAATTCCATTTCAACAGCTTGAGGGAAAATACGAGATCCTTGAGAAGATGAGCGAGGGCGGGATGGGTGCGGTCTACAAGGTCCGCCACCGCCTTCTGGATGAAGTCAGGGTGATCAAAGTCATGAGGCCCCACCTTGCGGAGGACGAGGTTCTTCGCAAACGGTTTATTCGTGAGGCCAAGACCGCAACCCGGTTGCGTCACTCCAACCTGGTCCAGGTCTACGACTTCACGATGGATGAAAGTGGGTATTTCTTCCTGGCGATGGAGTTTATCGACGGCATTGACCTCTACGGTCTGGCCAAGCTTACCAAGATTGTTCCTTTGGGTGTCGTCCTCGAAATGGCCTATCAGTGCCTGAACGTCATCGGATACCTTCACAAGAAGGAGATCGTGCATCGGGATATCTCTCCGGACAATCTGCTGGCCTGCCGTGATGACGAGGGAGAGCTGTTGGTCAAATTGATCGATCTGGGAATTGCCAAGGTCCGGGAGGGTAACGAACAACTGACGGCGACCGGCACCTTCCTCGGCAAGGTCAGGTATTCCTCGCCCGAGCAGTTTCAAAGCCAGGAGGGGCACGAGGTCGACCACCGAAGTGATATCTACTCCTTTGGAATTGTCTTGTATGAGTTGCTGACCGGCGTCTATCCGATCAAGGGGAAGAACATCTCGTCCTTGATCAGCGGTCATCTAATGCACCCTCCATTGTCATTCGATATCAGCGACCCGCAAGGGCGGATTCCAGAGGCTCTCAGGGCCATGGTGGTCAAGGCCCTGGAAAAGGACCAGTCTGAGAGATTTCAAACTGCCGGTCAGTTCCAGAAGGTCATTGGTGACTTGCGCGCCGCTTTTCCGGTTGAGAAGACATTCCTTGATGGTGTCTTCGAGGGGCAGAGGACTCCTACCACTAAGATTCGGGTGGACAAGCCCGGCAGCACCCAGGGTCGTTTGGATCGAAACTTCGGTTTTGAGACGACGCCGTCCAAAGGGGGATCGAGCCTGCCGGATCCTGAATTAGACCTGGTCCCAGGGCCCAGGTTCCCGGGCAGTGGAACCGAGGTTCTTCCGGAGGGAGAGAAATCGGAAGGCCGCCGAACCGGTACAGACCGGCAGATTCGAGCGGCCGAGATTCTCGGTGCGGCTCGATCCCTGATGGAGGACGACCAGTGGGAGGATGCCGTCCCGATGATCCGGGAGGTATTGGTGCTGACGCCGGAGGATGCGAGCGCTATCGAGCTTTTGGGCAAGGCCGAGAAAGGTTTGTCCTTATGGCTTGAGAGTCGACGCATTCAGGCCGAGATAGAGCTGGCTGCAGTGGCGATTGAGGACTCGTTCCGGGCGGAGGACCTCGAGGGTGTTCGGAGGTCGTTGAAGCTGGCCGAGAAACTCTACGGGGATCATTCGAGATTTGCCGGGTTCCCGGAGAAACTCCGAGATCTGGAAGCCCGCCACCGAAGACGGCGGGTCGAGGTCCTTCGAAATGAGGCTGCGGAACTGTTCGACGCCGAGGACTTCATTGCGGCGTGTCTTAAACTGGAGATCGCCCTTGACCTCGAACCGGATGACCAGGGGCTCAAGTCGGCCCTTGCAGAGGCCGCTGAGAGCCAACGGCTCAAGGAAGAGGAGGACGCCAGGCGTCGAATCATTGAGGAAACCTCAAGCGGTCTCGGTCGATTGGTTGAGGCGTGTCGATTCCCTGCGGCGTTCACTCTGCTCGATGCAGCTGTTGAACAGCTGGAGACCTTTGATGAAGAGCCGTCGCTCCGTGCGATGGTTACCGAAGCGGCCAAGGCCCATCAGGCCATGGAGAAGCGCATCGGCAAGGCCGTGGCAAAGGTCTGGAAAGAGGTTGACGCCCAGGATTTCGAGCGAGCTCGGGTGGCCATGGATGAGGCCCGGAAAATGGTTTTGGAACACCCGGAAGCACTTGATGTTGTCGATGATGCAGCAGAGGCGTTTCGGGCCGGAGAAAGTGACTATCGCAGGGAAAAGGACATAGCTGCAGCGGCCGGGAGCATCGAGAGACGTATTGAAGAAGGGCAACTTGATCAGGCCGACCGGGAGTTGGACCTGGCGCGACGATTGTACGGTCCGAAATTGGTTTTCGACGAATTGACCGCTCGAGTGGTCGCGATGAATAAGACCCAGGAGCGGGTTGGTCGCCGAATGAGGATCCAGGAAGCGTTGCATGCAAAGGCGCCGTTTCCGGAGGTGATCGCCATGATCGAAGCGGTCCTGGCCTTCGATCCCAGGGACTCAGACTTCCGGAGTCTATTGGTCGAGACTCGACGGGCCCAGCACGAAGATGCCGAGGTCAGGCGCAGACCGGCGATCGAAGAGGTGCTTGACGAAGTCGATATTTTGATCGCTGGGGGTCGAGAGACTGAGGCCCTTCGAGTTCTCGATGGCGCCGTTGAGGAATTGGGTTCGTTCAGTGAGGCCCGAGCCCTGAGGCAGAGACTTGAAAATCCCTCATCAGAGAAGAACAGTCTCTAATAAGAGAATCTCTCTATTTATTTAAAACCAAACCACTTCAACAGAATT
>JAOZPW010000132.1:0-5336 GCA_029932545.1 Thermoanaerobaculales bacterium
GGCTTGCTCTTGGCTTTGCCCTTTCCCTTGGCTGCCTTAGCGTTTCCCTTGGCTTCGGGTTGTTCTTTCGGCATGGCTTTTTTCTGAGCAAGGGCTTCGTTCAAAGCATCGCTCGCGTCAATGGCCTTGAGTCGAAGTTTTGCCTTTTTCACGTTTGCCTTGAGTTTGCGCAGCACGGGATCCCTTGCCATTTTCTGGTCACTATAATCCGCCGCTTTAAGTTTTGCCACGCCAGCTTCAACAGCAGATTCGGCTTCTGCTTTCTGTCTCATTCTAGTTTCACGGATTTTCGAGCTCATTTCGTCTCCCTTATTATTAGGTCATGGTGATTTGCGTATTCGACGCGCCATATCCAGGTGGAGGAGATTCGCACATCGCTGTCAAGAGAGCAAGGCATGTTGGTTGAAATGGTTCATCGCGCAAATGCCGGGGTTGATCGGAGAATATTGAAGAAATGAGTTGAAAAGTCGCCGGCGAGTAGGTCCACTTCTTTGGTGCAAAAACACAACCCCGGCCTTCGGGGTCACGGACTCACCCCTCACTATTCTGTCCATATCCTGAGCTCTCCATCTCTTCAGCCATCGCGACGGCCTTTGCCAGCGCCGATGCCTTGTTCCGGCATTCCTGCAACTCGGTTTCGGCCACCGAGTCGTAGACGATTCCGGCGCCGGCCTGGATGTGCACGACCCCGCCCCGCTCAACGGCGGTTCGAATGGCGATGCAAAAGTCCAAGGTGCCGTCGATATTGATATAACCGACGGCCCCACCGTAGACCCCACGCCGCACCTCTTCGAGTTCGTCAATGATCTCCATCGCCCTGACCTTGGGCGCCCCGGACAGCGTGCCCGCAGGGAAACAGGCGAACAAGGCCTGCCAACCATCGAAGTCATTCCGCAGCCGACCCTCGACCTCGCTGACCAGATGCATCACGTGGGAGTATCGCTCGATATCCATCTCACGAGTAATTTTCACCGTTCCCGGAGCGGCGACACGGCCGATATCGTTGCGGCCAAGATCGACCAGCATGACGTGTTCGGCCCTCTCCTTGGGGTCGGCCAACAGCTCTGCAGCCAAATGGGCATCTTCAACCGAATCAGCACCTCGAGGCCGAGTGCCGGCGATCGGACAGGTCGCGACGACTCCGTCACGCACACTGACCAGCATCTCAGGACTCGACCCGAAGATACGGGCCTGACCGGTATCGAGGAAGAACATGTAGGGCGACGGATTGGTGAGGCGTAACATCCTGTAAATGGCTTCGGCCCGGCAGCGGGACACCTTGCGCCATCGCCTGGAGAGCACCACCTGAAAAATATCGCCGGCGAGAATGTGATCCCGGGCCGTGCCGACGGTCTCCAGAAAGCGCTCCTCGGTCGGAGTGACCTGCCAACCGGACCATGGATCACCGTCACAATCCGGAATGGCGTGAGGCCCACCGCCGTCATCCCTTTCGACGACTGCACGACGCAACGCTTCCAGGCGGCCGCACGCCTGCTCCCAGGCCATTTCGGGGTCGCCGTCGATTCTGGCAAGGGCTACCAGCAGCAGTCGCTGCCGGGCTCGATCGAGGGCAATCACCCCGTCATAAAGACCAAACCAGGCCTCAGGCAGGCCGGTTTCGTCTCGGCCTGAATCGGGAATATCCTCGACAAGGCGGATGGCATCGTAGCCGACATGACCGACCGCACCCCCCGCGAAAGGCGGTACATCTTCGATCGGCGCAACCGAACCCACCTGGGTTTGAGCGCGCAAAACATCGATCGGATCGCCCTCCCGGGGCATACCATCAACAAAGGCCACGCCACCACGGATCTCGAGAATCCGCCAGGGGTCCGCCCCGATAAATGAGTAACGAGCAACCCTTTCGCCACCCTCGACACTTTCCAGAAGGAAAGGATTCCTCCCGGTCTTCGAGAGCTGCGAGAACACGGTGAACGGCGTCACGGTGTCCGATGTCAACTGATGGATGACCGGCACGACGTCATGACGCTGCGCCAGTTCCAGGAATTCAGACTTCGTTGGCCGTAGATTCAAAGCACTCTCCACCCGGCCGCAACAATTCTGCCGGGCGATCAGTCTATCAAGATCAGGCCCTCAGAAATCCTTTCGACGATCCATTCCCGGAGATCCACCAAGAAAGTGAATCGTCTCACCAAAGGGAGTCAAGAAGGCGTGGCCTGCCTCGTGAAACGCAAGGTTGACGAGATCCAGAAAGCAGCGATCGGAATAGCCGCTGGCCAGGATCAAGGTCCAGCGCCCAGTCACCAGCAGCAGGGCAATCCTCCAAATTTTGATCAGAAGATCGTTGTTCTGGTCCACCTGCATAGCCATGCAATTGAAACAGGATGTGCAAACACCGTCAACCGAATCGCCCCCTTCTCCGGGATCCGTCCCGAAGGGACCATGCAATTCGTTCGACGAATTGCTACTTCACCGCAGCCATGACCGCCGCGTAATCCGGCTCCTCGGTGATCTCCGGCACCATCTGCGAGTAAATGACGGTGTCATCTTCGTCCACGATGACCACCGCACGAGCGCAGATGCCGGCCAGGGGTCCGTCAACAAGCAGCACGCCGTAGTCCTTGGCGAAGTTGCGGCTGCGCATCAGCGACAGAGGCACGACATCCTCAAGGCCTTCGGTGGAACAAAAACGACCCTGCGCGAACGGCAGATCGAACGAAATGACCAATACGACGGTGTTGTCCATCGAAGCAACATCCTGATTGAAGTGACGGGCCGAGGCGGCGCAGACCGGTGTGTCCAGGCTGGGCACGATGTTGAGTACCTTCTTCTTGCCGGCGAAGGTCTCCAGGGTGGCGGCACTGAGATCGCCAGCGGTCAGGGAGAAGGCCGGGGCCTTTGATCCGACGGCCGGAAGGTCTGCGTTGGTGTTGACGGGTGTTCCCTTGAATGCGGTAGTTGCCATGGTTTTCTCCTCAAATCTTTTGTTATCATCATTTGCTTCGGGCGCCGAGCCCCCACGGCCCGAACTTATCCCCTTCACATAGACCCAACAATCTCGACACCCAAGACATTTCGTCGATACCGCATTTCCTTATGAAGGACGAGTTTGACCTCTTCTTGTTTCCTATATTGTGCCTCTTTGTGCCTTTTTGTGGCTACTCTTCTTGTGGCTTTCCGTATGACGCTCAGCCAACAACCGTCCAGAGAATCTGGGGTACAATTCCCCGCTCTACAGGAGGCCCTTATGTCCCGCCCCGTTATCACAATCTCCGATCTTGCCGGCCACGTCGACCAGCCCGTCACCCTTCGTGGCTGGGTCTACAACTGGCGGAAGAAGGGCAAGCTCCGCTTCATCATCCTTCGCGACGGCTTCGGCTACCTGCAATGCATCGTCTTTCGGCCGGAGGTCGACGAAGAGGTCTGGGAGAAGGCCGTCGAGCTGACCCAGGAGACCTCGATCGAGATCTCCGGAAAACTGGTCGCAGACGAACGCGCTCCGGGCGGCTACGAGCTCAAGGTCGACAACCTCAAGATCATCCAGATCGCCCCAGAGTTCCCCATCGGCAAAAAGGACCACGGCGTCGACTTCCTGCTCAACCAACGCCACCTCTGGCTTCGCTCCAAGCGCCAGCACGCGATCATGCGGGTGCGCTCCGAGGCACAGTTTGCCATCCGAGATTTCTTTCAACAGCGTGCCTACACCCTGATCGACTCGCCGATTCTGACGCCGGCCGCATGCGAAGGAACCTCAACTCTTTTCGAGACCGACTACTTCGGTGAACCGGCCTATCTCTCCCAATCCGGCCAGCTCTACCTCGAACCCGCAGTGGCGGCTCTGGGCAAGGTCTACTGCTTCGGACCGACCTTCAGGGCTGAAAAATCAAAGACCCGCCGGCACCTGACCGAATTCTGGATGGTTGAGCCCGAGGTCGCATGGATGCAGTTCGACGGCCTTCTCGATCTGTGCGAGGACTTCATTTCCAGCGTCATCTCCCGAATCCTGGAGGAGTGCGCCGTTGATCTCGAACGGCTGGAGCGCGACATTTCAAAACTGGAGCCTGCAACCAAAGGGTCATTCCCCCGCATCGACTACGGCGATGCCGTCAAGACCCTCCAGACCTTAGGTCAGGAGATTGAGTTCGGCGACGATTTCGGCGCCGAGCACGAGACCCTCCTCGCCGGACTCCACGACCGGCCGGTGCTGGTCACCCGGTACCCTGCCGACATCAAGGCCTTCTACATGCAGCCCGATCCAACCGATCCCACACGCGCGCTGGCGGTCGACGTACTGGCGCCCGAGGGCTACGGCGAGATCATCGGCGGTTCGGAACGCTCTGCCAGCCTCGAACACCTGGAGCACCAGATCGAAATCCACGGCCTGCCTCGGGACGCCTTCAAGTGGTACCTCGACGTGCGAACCTACGGTTCGTTCCCCCACTCGGGTTTCGGAATGGGCCTCGAGCGTTTCGTCGCCTGGATGTGCGGAATCTCCCATCTGAGGGAAGCAATTCCATATCCGAGAATGATCAATAGGTTGTACCCGTAGGAGTCTGCGGGACAGAGGCCGAGGCGTTGTCGAGAATTCAAGCTTGGCCACAGCCTCTGCCCCACAGCCTCCTTATATGCGCTTCGCGCATCGGGTTAACTTATTTTTCTTTGCGCGAAGCGCTTTTACCGCTAGGAGTGTGGGACGTATTGGCTCAAGCCTCGCAGATCGACCTCAGTACTTATCTTGGGAGCCAATACGGCACGCGCTACTAGCGGTGCCTGGACGCGTTCAAGAACAACTTGACCAGGGACAGCAACGGAGCCTCCTTGATCGGCTTGGCAAGGAATGAATCCCCTCCGGCCTCTCTCCCCTGGATACGGTGTCCCAGATCCGCATGAGCAGTCACAAAAATAATCGGCACCGCTGAATCGGTCTCGCGGATTGTCCTGCAGACCTCAAAACCGTCCATGTCGGGCATCTCGATATCTAGAAGAATCAAGTCCAAGCGCCCACATTCCTGCACAGCCTTCAGAGCTTCACTGCCTTCTGCCGCTTCAACTATTTCGAATTGAGCAACCCTCGAAAACTCGAGAAATTTTTTAATCGTCAAGCGAGTTCCGGCGTCGTCGTCAACAACCAGAATGAATTTTTTCTCCACCAACTCGCGCCTCCAGAAATCTATCTCGTTGAGAACAGTCACACGGTATCACTCTTTCGGTACAATCGCACTGTGCCTTCGCCAACGATCCTCTCAGTCGGTGACACCGGCTAACCGGTGTGCCGCCTTTTTGTGCCTTTTTATGGCTAGTTCCCCCTCTTTGTGGCATTCCCTTCAGCATTGTTGGAGGTTAGAGGTCCGGCCGGAAACCCCCCGCGCAGCGAA
>JAOZPW010000132.1:5346-10264 GCA_029932545.1 Thermoanaerobaculales bacterium
CGCAGATTGCGCCTCATTCGCGATTTGCAGCCGTGTGAGGGTTTCCGGCCGGACCTCTAGGTTGTGAACCCATTCGGCTCCGAATCCGTTAATGTTCTACTGGGGATGGAGGAGCTGGCCATGAATCGACTCACCAGAGGAATTCTGATTTTTGCAACTGTATCGATGTTGACGATACTCTCGGCGAGAGCCCAGGTTCAACTACCCGAACCGGTCTACCAGGCAGGAATCGATGCCGCCTTTGACCCGGAGACAGCACAGATTGAAGGCGTCGAGCGTCTGCGATGGCGCAATACTTCATCGGTTCCCGTGGACGAACTCCAGTTCCACCTTTACCTCAACGCCTTTGCAAGCAACCACTCGACATTCATGACAGAAAGTGGAGGTCAGCTCAGAGGTATGGAGATGTCCGACGAGAAGTGGGGTTGGATCGAGGTCGAGTCGATGCACCTGGCCTACCCTGAAGATCTCGCCGCAATTGGGCTTCTAACGCACGGCATCGCATCCACCCCCAGCGCTGCTTTCAATACACCGTTCGGCCCGGCCGTACGGGGCGAACCCGGCGCCATCCAGTTGCAGGGCGGCCCCGACCTCAAGGATGTCGAAGAGATCATCCAGCCCGACGACGGCAACCCCGACGACCGCACGGTCGCGCGCTATCCACTGCCTCGACCGATTCAGCCTGGAGAGTGGGTCGAGGTCGAAGTGGCCTTTACTTCCCAGATGCCGGAGATCTTCGCCCGTACCGGCGTCAGTGGCAACTTCGTGCTCGGCGGCCAGTGGTTTCCCAAGATCGGCATCTTCGAGGACTCGGGCGACCGGGGGCGCGTCGAACCCGGCTGGAATACCCACCAATTTCATGCGGACTCGGAGTTCTTCGCGGACTTCGGAGATTGGGATGTTCGCCTGACCCTGCCGTTAGAGTACGAAGGCAAGATCGGAGCGACAGGACAGATCATCGAGGAGACGACCGACTCTACGAATGTGACCGTTCGTTTCCAACAGCCCGGCGTACATGACTTTGCCTGGACAGCCGATCCCGATTTCATCGTGCTCGAGGAACTCTTCGACCCGGACATCGACGTGCCGGCCGAACAGACCCGACAGATCGCAGAGATCCTCGGCCTGCCCGACGAAGAACTGAGGCTTCAGCCGGTGATGATCCGGCTGATGCTGCAACCGGCTCATCGATCCCAGGCTCGCCGCTACTTCGACGCGGCCAAGGCGGCAATTCGTGGTTACGGCCTGCGCCTCGGCGCTTACCCCTATCCGACTCTGACGATGGTCGATCCACCACGGGGCGGGCAGGGCGCCGGCGGCATGGAGTACCCGACCTTCATCACACTGGGCACCCACCCGATTCTCAACCTTCCCCCCTTCAAGAAGATCCGAATGCCCGAGACGGTCACCGTGCACGAATTCGGCCACAACTTCTTCCAGGGCATGATCGCCTCAAACGAGTTCGAAGAAGCCTGGATCGACGAAGGCATGAACTCCTACTACGAGATGCTGGTGATGGAGGAGTTCTACGGTTCGATGATCGAGGTTCTGGGACTCCGAGCGACTTCACTCGAAATGGACCGACTCCAGTTGGGTTCCGGGCGATACACCGATCCGGTCGTGCAACCCGCATGGAAATATTTATCCAACGGCAGCTACGGCCTCAATTCCTATGCCCGGCCTGCTGTGACCCTGCGCCACATGGAAAACATCTTGGGCCCCGAGACCTTCCACCGGGCAATGCGGCACTTCTTCCAGACCTGGCGATTCCGCCACCCGACGACCGCCGATTTCGAACAGATCATGCAAGAAGCAACCGACGAGGACATCTCCTGGTTCCTCGAACAGGCCTTCCATACCGAGAAGGGTCTGGACTACCGGGTTCGCACCGCCAAGTCCCAAAAAACCAAAGACCGCAAGGGCTGGTTCTGGGAGGACGGGGTGCAGGTTCTTTACGGCAAAGATCACGACCACCGGCGTGACGACCACGACGAGGACTCGGAGGCAGAAGAGGAAGAACAAGATCTTGATAGCGATGCCGATGGTGAAAATGACGACGTAGAGGGTGACGAGGAGGAGAAGATCTACCGGACCGAGGTCGTCATCGAAAGGCGCGGAGAGTTCAAACATCCGGTCACCATCGAGTTGGTCTTCGACGACGACGAGCGCATCCGACACCAGTGGGACGGGCAGGACAAGTGGACCAAAATCATCGAGACCCGTCCGGCCAAGCTCTTATGGGCCGAGGTCGATCCTGACCATTTGATGGTGTTGGATGTCGATCCCCTCAACAACAGCTACCGGCTTGAGCAAGACTCCACACCGGCCAACAAAATCCTGGTGAACCTCTCCTTCTGGTTTCAAAACTTCTTCGACTTGATGTCGATTTTGGGGTGATGCGATGAGAACATTCTCCTTTGTAGCTCACGGTTTCCGCACGGCCCGCAGACATCCCCGTCTTGTGATGATCGTCTGGCTGGCACCACTGATCCCTGCGTTGATTCTGACCGGCCTCATCGCTTCCAATCTTGGACCCACACTCGGCCGCTCACTTTTTTCCCAGGGAATTCTCGACGGCAGTGCCTTTACCGTCTTCATGGAATTCCGCACCTCTCCCGCGGACGCTCTTGCGCCCCTGATGGGCCGGGGCATCCTCGTTATGGGTGTACTCAGCCTGCTGGTCCAGATCATTCTCTCAGCCGGTATTGTTGAGGTCCTGGTCGGGCCCGGGCCACCCAACCCATTCTTGACCGGCATTCGTTGCAACACCGCCCGTTTTCTCCGTTCAGCCCTGGTCTTCCTCGTGCCGACCGCTGTTGCGGCTGCCGCAGCCGGCCTGACCGTCAAAGGCGCCGGTCTGCTGGCCGAGCACTTCGCGGACGGTCGGTGGGATCTGGCGGGGATCGCGGCGGCTGGGGTGGTTTTCATTGTTCTTTGGGCCCCGGCCGACCTGGCCTACGACCTCAGCCGGGTTGCCGCAGTTCGCCACGATCATACGAGCATGCTCCGGGGTTTCTTCCGGGCGTTGATGGTCATACTGAAAAAACCCGGGACCTTTGTGCCTCTCTACCTGGTTTTCCTCGCTCTGCCCCTGCTCCTCCTCGCCCTGTACTCGGCCTTCCGGCAACCGTGGACTCCGGGGACAATCTTCGCCATTGTTTTCCTTGCCCTGATCCACCAAATCGTCATGGCCATCCGCGCCTTCTTCAAGATCGGCTTCTGGGCGGCCGAAGCCGAGGTCTTTCGAGACCTCGGACAGCCACCGTTCTGCCGGGGGAAACGCATGGCACGGCTTGGATTCCTTCAGCCAGACGAAGCCGGCCAGGGCGAGGTTGACCTCGGTCTTGCCACCGCAGATCCAAATTGAGGACTGAGAGAAAAAGGAGTGCCCCCTTTATCTTTTGGCCCCGGCCTTCGGGGCCACGCTGGCGCGTGCCCCCGCTCGGTGCATTTTCCTCAAGGGCAACAGAGTCGGAATCGGGAGGACCTCGCCCTTGAGGAAAATGACCTCGGCGGCCTGCGGCGTTGGCCGAGATGCGTTTTCCACGGCGCTCCCCGAGGATTGCCAGGCATGGCTTTCTTCGCGGCGACTTCGTTGCCTCATGGTCTGCCCGATGAAGAAAACCATATCTGGCACGTCCCGTCCAACAGGGCGCTCGTGTCTTCTGGGTGGGGTCGATGCCGACGCTCAAAGCAGAGAGCGCCGAGACCCCTGGACGGGAGGTGCCGCTCTTTTCCCGTGGTCCCGGCCGCGATTCATCTGTCGGCAGTCGAACTGGACCACGGGAAGAGTGGCACTCCAGCGGCGGGCGCTTCGGCAAACGAATGATGGCCGACGGCAGCCGCCAAGCGAAACCCCGGTGATCTAAAAACCAAATTAGAACAAATGAGGACGGCGAAGGAACCGATCAAAGGAAGCCGGGCCGTTCCTTGTTTTGAGAGCCATATTCAATTTAAAGAAGACTGTCCCCTACTCATGCCTTTCTTATGATTTACGCTGCATTTGAGAGGAGAAAGAAAACAATAAGCGCAGAGTCCAATCAAGGCAGAAATCCAGGGGCTGCAACACGGCTGACTGAACGTTCAACGTCCAACGTCCAACGTCGAAATTCGCGTTTGGGGAGACTGGGTATTTGGGGGTTGACGTTCGTTACCGACGGTATTGGGGTTCTGGCCCGTGGGTCCTTGCGTTCCTTGAGCCTCGGCTGTTTTTTCCCACCACAATCCGCCCTCGGGCGCGGCCCGCACTGCATCCTTCGAATGCGGAACCTGATGGTTCCACCGGCCTTCGACCGGCGTGCCGGTTCCTACTTCAAAGTTGAACGTTGGACGTTGGACGTTCATTTCTGCTTTGGTTGCGGCCAATGGGCCGCTCTAGGTCTTTGTGTCTCTGCGTTTCTCTTGTGTTTTCCTTCCCCCGGTCTTGACATTTTCCCTGCAAAGGCATATTTTACTTTATGAAATGAAGTTTATTGATTGCATTACCGGCCGAATCGGGGTTTCTGGTGGACTTTGACCGGCATTTGACCTCTTCCGCACGCCTCTCGATCGTGTCGGCCCTGGTTAACAGTGACCAACTTTCGTTTACGGAACTCAAGACGCGGACCGGGCTGGCGGACGGCAACCTTCACATTCAGACCAAAAAACTCGACGAAGACGGTTATCTCTTTAAAACCAAAGCACCTCGAGGGGGACGATCGGTGACGTTCTTCAGTCTTTCGCCCGCGGGTCTCACGGCATTTGAACTTCATATTCGAAAGTTACAACGAATTCTCGATTCCAGGGTCACGCTTCCCAGTCCGGTTTTGAGAGAGGAATACAAGGATGCATCCCGTGTGTGGTGAGACCTTGCGGTTGCAAGCCAACGAGCGAAGAGGGGTTGAACAGTGAAGATCGCCATCGGTGCCGATCACGGCGG
>JAOZPW010000413.1 GCA_029932545.1 Thermoanaerobaculales bacterium
GCGTTCTCCCTTCTGGGACGCGTGATCGAGGTCATCACCGGAACGACTTTCGAGGAGGCCCTTGACGAACTCGTTTTGAAACCGCTGGGACTCGAGAACTCGTACCTCAAGCCCACCGACGTGATGACCCACCGTTTTGTTGTCGGGCATGAAGATGAGGGCGACGGTCATCAGGTGGCCCGCCCCTGGGAATTGGAGCGCTCCAGCCGCCCCATGGGAGCGATCGTCTGCCATATCAAGGACCTCCTGCGTTACGCCCGTTTCCACCTGGGTGACGGCTCAACCGATGACGGAATTCGGATTCTCAGCAGGGACTCCCTCACCCAGATGCACTCACCCCAGACAACCCTCTGGGGAGATGAGCATTGGGGCCTGAGCTGGGAGGTGCAAGACGCCGGTGGAGAGCGGCAGGTGAGCCATGGTGGCGCCACCAACGGGCAGATCGCCAGCCTGGTTTTGTTTCCGGAACACGACTTTGCTCTCGCCGTAGTGACCAACTCGCAGCAGGGCATGAAGACGGTCCGGGACGTAACCCAACAGGCCCTGAAACACTATTTGGGCCTGGTATTGCCGGAACCGGAAGCCAAGGACGTCTCCGAGGAGGAACTGGCAGCCTATGCCGGTTTCTACAGCCGGCCGTATTGTAATCTCGAGCTGGGTCTGCTGGCGAAAAAACTCGTCGGCGTGTTGACCTACAGGCAGGGATTTCCCAATGAGGATTCCCCACCCCATCCTTCGTCACCGCCGATGACCCTGGCCGTGTGCGGGCCTGACCGTCTGATGGTGACCGATGGTATGTACAAAGGCGTTACGGCGGATCTCGTACGCCGGGATGACGGCGCCATCGCATGGCTGAGGTTCGGCTCCCGCATCCATACGAAAAAATGAGGGCTCTTGACCGCACAGTCTGTGGCTGTTGTGATGAGGAGTCCTTCGAAAAACCCAGCTGGACGTGGCGCGGCAAAGGGCTGACCGCCATGCCGAATCCGGAGACCGCCTACAACGCCCAGCGCTATTGGCCCGAGGTCAGAAATGATTGGCTCGGCTTCTACTGGATCGGCTTGGGCAATGTTGCGGCTGAAGCAGCGGCCGCCATCCCGGTTGAGAAGATCAACGGGCCGGTGCTCATGATCTCCGGCGGTGACGATCAGTGTTGGCCCGCGACCTACATGGCCGACCTGGTGATGGAACGGCTGGAGGCCAACGACTTTCCATACCACTCGGTGCACCTGCGCTACGACGACTCCGGCCATGCGGCGGGTTCACTCCCCTATTGGCCGACTGCCCGCATGGTGCGTCCGATGCACAGCCTCATAGGAAAACCCATTGCCCTGGGCGGCACGGCCGAGTCGCTGGCCCGCAGCGCCGTGCACTCATGGAAGAGAACCCTGGAGTTCCTTGAACAATATCTGAGGTGACGGGAATCTTCCTGGAAGACTATCCCCGCGATCAACAAAGGAGATGAACAATGCGAAAAGAATCACTGGACTTTCTCAAGGAGTTGCTCAGCGCCCCGTCGCCCAGTGGTTTTGAGTCTGCCGGGCAACGGATCTGGTGCCGGTACGCCCGCAAGTACGCCGACGAAGTCCGCACCGATGCCTACGGCAATGCGGTGGCGGTGCTCAATCCCGGCGGCGATCCGAAGATCATGCTCGACGGCCACGCCGATGAAATTGGGCTCATGGTCAAATATATCGACGACAAGGGCTTCATCTACTTCCAGCCGATCGGCGGAGTGGACCCTTCCGTGGTGCGAACCAAGCGCGTGGACATCCATGCTGCCAAGGGCATTGTCCGTGGTGTGATCGGCGCGAAAGCCCACCACCTCCAGGACCGGACCAAAGAGGCCAAGGCGCCAAAAATGCACGAGTGCTTCATCGACATCGGTGCGCACGACGGCAAGGAGGCCCGCAAAAAGGTCAGCGTGGGTGACCCGATCACCTTCGCAGAGACCTGCGAGATGCTCGACAAGAACATCATGGTCGCCCGTGCACTGGACGACCGAATCGGCACCTGGGCGGCGATCGAGGTCCTTCGTTTGCTCAGCGGCTCGAAGAACAAGCTCAACTGTGCCGTCTACGCCTCCAGTTCCTGCCAGGAAGAGGTCGGCCTGGTCGGAGCGACCATGACGGTTTTTAACGTCAAACCGGACGTGGCCATTGCACTCGAGGTCACCCATGCCACCGATACTCCAGGCATCGATGCCAAGCAGTTCGGCGAGGTCAAAATGGGCTCAGGACCGACAATCAGCATCGGGCGCGAACACCATCCCGTGCTGGTCAACCGCCTGCAGGCAGTCGCCGAGACGAAGAAGATCAAGCTGCAAACCGAGGCATTCAGCCTCAACTCAGGGACAAACGCCATGGCATTCCACAAGGCCGAGGGGGGCATCCCTTCGGCGCTGATCTCCGTGCCCAACCGTTACATGCACACCACCGTCGAGATGATCGACCTGCGCGACCTGCAGACAGCGGTCAACCTCCTTGGCGCATTTTGCCTGGATATCAAGCAGGGCGAGCGCTTCAAGGTGAAAATATAAAAGGTCCAAAAAGGATTTTTGATGCCCAGGCCCCAGTTCAACTCTGTTTTTCAACAGCTCCTTGCCAACCCGACGCCGGATGATTTGCTTTTTGCCCAGCAGCGG
>JAOZPW010000133.1:0-4552 GCA_029932545.1 Thermoanaerobaculales bacterium
TTGAATTTTGAATTTTGAATTAGAAACCCCTAATCCCTGATCCCGAACCCCTAAACCCTAGACCCCATACCGTTGCCTCGCCTTTCGTTGTGTTGAGCTGTCGGTGGCTCATGGCTTGTTACTGCTCAATTGATAACGGTAATGTGGATCACACAAGAAGGCAGTTACGTGTCCTTGTACTTGATTCTCCGGCCTTCCTATGGTATTAAAGCGGGCCCCGGTTTTCGGGAAAAGAGGAGGATGAACATTATGGCGCAACGATGCGATATTTGCGGTAAAGGCCCAATGACGGGCAACAAGGTTTCTCACGCCCATAACCTCACCAGGCGGCGATGGCTCCCCAATATTCAAAAGGTCCGGGCTGTTGTCGACGGCAGCCCGAGGTATGTGAAAGCGTGTACTCGTTGTATTCGTTCCGGTAAAGTCACAAAGGCGCCGAGAGCCTGAAGCAGCCTCACTTTCGGCCCATCAAGGGCTCTAATTACACCGTGGCCATTTTTGCTGGTTGCGGTGTTTTATTTTTCAAATGAGGGCTCCGCTGGTCGGAGTTTTCTAGTCCCGTTTAACGCCCCTGCGAAAATAATGGTCAGCTCCTGAGTATCGATTGAGGCTATCCTTCTGAAAAAACATGTTCTTGACAGCACTTGACACCCTTGGTAGCCTCTTTCATGTAAGGAAATATGGTTCACTTTCGGGAATACACTTGATTGAAGGTGATATGCCGTGTTCGGACAGAGAAAAAAACAAATTGTCGCGTGTGATATCGGTTCGTCAGCGGTTAAGCTCGTTGAGTTGAAGCCGCTGAAAGACGGTGAGTTTCAGCTGCAGCATGCTGCAATCGCTGAGTTATCGTCCGAAGCGATCGTCGATGGCGCCATCATGGACTCGTCGTTGGTTGTCGAGGCCGTGTCCCGCTTGATCTCTGAAAACGGGGTCAAGAACCAGAAATTTGGTGGGTCACTGTCCGGGCATTCAGTGATCATCAAGAAAATCCAGCTCCCGGCGATGAGCCGGGAAGAGTTGGCCGAGTCGATTCAATGGGAAGCCGAGCAGTACATCCCATTTGACATCACAGATGTCAATCTCGACTACGAGGTGCTGGATGATGGTGCCGGTGGGGACTCGATGGTCGTCCTGTTGGTGGCGGTCAAGAACGACCGGATCGCCGACTACACCTCGGTCATCGTTCAGGCGGGCCGACAGCCGGTTCTGGTGGATATCGACGTCTTTGCGGTGCAAAACGCCTTTGAGGTCAACTATGGCCTGGACAACGAAACGATAGCCCTGGTCAATGTCGGCGCCTCCGTGATGAACATCAGTGTCTTGCACGAAGGCTCGTCCGTCTTCTGGCGGGACGTGGCCTTCGGCGGCAATCAGTACACTGAGGCCATTCAACGAGAGCTTCATATACCCCGAGAAGATGCCGAACGTCTGAAAAAGGGGGATCGGGTCGGGGACCATACGCTGCAGCAGGTTCTCGGTGTGATCAACAGTGTCAGCGAAGATCTGGCCGCGGAGCTTCAGAAAACCATTGATTTCTTTGTGGCCACCTCCTCGGTGGACCGTGTAGAGCGGGTGGTGCTGGCCGGTGGCGCCGCCAGGACGGTAAACCTGGATGAGGTCATCAAGGGTCGGTTTCAGGTTGGTGTTGAGATCTTGAACCCGTTCCGAAATATCCGTTACAGCGAGTCAGACTTTGATCCGGATTGGATCAACCAACATGCCTCGGCCATGACGGTGGCGGTGGGCCTCGCGGTTCGCTCGGTCGGAGATTGACGCGATGATCAAGATCAATCTAGTTTCCTCTGAATCTGAAGCAGCCGTTACAAAAAGGGCCACCCCCGAAATTTCATTAGGGGGGCACCGGGCAGACATTATCCTCCTGACCGTACTGGCGATAGGAATGGCCGTCACCGGCATTCGGTGGTACATGCTCCACAACACGATCGTCGAGCTGAAGGGCATCAAAGCCGAACGAACAATCGAGCGTGACGAATTGCAGAAATATATCGACAAGGTTGAAGAGTTGGAGGCCAAGCGGGCCGAACTCAAGGCCAAGATCGACACAATCCGGCAGCTCAAGGAAAACCAGAAGGGTCCGGTCAGGATGCTCGATGAGGTGTCTCGCGCGATGCCGGACCTGGTGTGGTTGACCGGCCTCAATCTTGCAGGAACACACGTGACGCTCAATGGCATGGCCTTGGATGAGAACGCTTTTGCCAACTATGTTGACAATCTTAACGCCTCGCCGTTCTTTGGTGAGCCGACGGTGGTAACCCTGCAGCGGACCCGTGACGATGCCTTCACGTTCCGGCTGGAGTGTGATTTCACTTATACGCCTGCGGAAATTGCCTCGACGAGCGTCGAGACAGAGGGGTGAGGGGGCGCCATGGCAATTGATCTCAACGATAAGCCCTGGTATGTGGCGCTGATCATCGGACTGATCCTTGGGGTCACCATGTTCGTCGTAATGCACATGTACGTCTTCAAAGATCTGAAGGTGGACATCGAGCGTCTCGAATCGGATATCTTCGACCTCGATCGCGAGATCGAGAAAGGGCGTCAAGCCAAGGCCGACCTTCCCAGGCTCGAAGAGGACATTCGAGGGTACGAACTCGAGCTTGACCGCCTGACGAAGATTCTGCCGACGCGCAAGGAAACTCCGGTCCTGATCAAGAGGTTGAAGCAGTTGGTTGAGCGCGGGTTCTTGCGTTTCCAACGGTTCACCCCCGGGGCATTCGAGGAGCGGGACTATTATTACGAGTGGCCAATCAAGGTCGAGTTGGACGGTACCTATCACGAGTTGGGCCTGTTCTTCGATCGATTGAGCAGTTTCTCCCGCATCATCAACGTCAACGAGTTGAAGATTTCGCCGAGGAAGTCCAAGGACGGCCCCTACACGATTCACGCGACCTTTACCCAACGCACCTTTATCTACAAGGGTGAGGGAGGTGAATGATGCGGGCTCGTAAGATTTTGATCTGGTGCACGGTCCTGGCGATCGCAGTATTCCCGACGATGGTCGGCTGGGCGCAGGACCAATTGGTCGAGCAAGCCAATCAGTTGGCTGAAGACGAAGAGGTCGACGTATCGCGGATCGACGAGATTCTGCGGGGTGACCAACAGGTACAGCAGGATGACTTTTTCAGTTACGACCCAGCCGGGCGGCGTGACCCGTTCCGGTCGTTGCTCGATGGGCTTGACGCCCCTGATGAAGAAGGCGTAAAAGTCAGACCGCCGGGACTGCCCGGAATGTTGATCGAAGAACTCCGTCTGGAGGGCATCATTGAGACTCCCGGGGGCATTCTGGCGTTCGTGGTGGGGAGGGATAATCTCTCCTACATCATCCGGCCCGGCACAATACTGTACAACGGCGAAGTTCAGGACATTCTTTCCGACAGGGTTGTTTTCAGGCAACAGGCCGACGACCCAAAACAGATGCGGCCTTATCAAGAGGTCGTGCGGGTATTGGCAGATGACTAAGCGCAGATGGAATGATAAGAATTGGGGGACGGCATGATGAGTAAGAACGTCCGCATCCTACTGGTAGCGGTCGGGCTCGTGTTGCTGGGAACGGTTTCCGGCGTCACGGCGATGAACCCGGTTCCGGAAGTGCGGGACATGCTGATCGAGGCCGGAGCCGAGGGCCCGGTAATCCACCTCCGTTCGACGGATGGGTTGGAAACCGTACACTACTCACCTCAACCGGGAGTCTGGGTTGTCGAAATGCCTGAGATCTCCTGGAGTGACGGATCGGCTGTGGTCTCTCGGCCGGATTTCGGCATTGACCGCGCCGAGTTGTCTCGGGTGGAGGAGTTCGGTAAGACCCATTCCCGCCTGACGGTGTGGCTTTCGGGGCCTGCGGAGATGAATTTGGCTGGAACGGCCGATGGCTTGACCCTTCGCTTTTCGATGTTGAATTCCGGGTCGAATTCGGTGGTTTTCGAGGCTGCAGATGTGCCCGAGCCGGCGCAACTGGCTTCTCTGCCGCGGGTCGTGACCAGTGTCGCCCCGGCGACAGGAGACTCTCCGGCAGTTGAGCCTGAGAACATACCGGCAGTTGCAGGTCATGCGAGTCTACTCGGGGTCGAGTGCACAAGGTCCGGTGACGGTGTCATTGTCGAACTCCGGGGTGATCGGGCACTCATGGGCCGTTCATTTATCTTGCCGGCGCCTGATCGACTGGTGATCGACCTCGACGGTGTGATCAACCGGGTTGACCAGTACGTCTTTTCTGTAGGATCGCCTCTGGTTGAAAAGGTACGGGTTGCGCAGTTCAGGTCGCTCCCGAACCCCGTGACTCGTTTGGTCGTCGACCTTGAATCTCCTGCCGACTACCACCTGACTTCAGAATCCCAGGGTGCTGTCTTGACCATCGGGAACGCTGATCCGGTTGCGGTTCCGGTGGCTATCACAGAAGTTGAAAGACATACCTCCAATGGGATTTCCGCCAGCACAGTGATCTCCAACATTGGTGGGGATGGTTCGATCAAGATTTCCGGCGTCGAGAGTCTTTCGGAGAACGAGTTTGAGGCCATTGAAACTGTTACGA
>JAOZPW010000133.1:4652-10207 GCA_029932545.1 Thermoanaerobaculales bacterium
CTTCCATCGCAGTGGATCCTTCCATCGCAGTGCCGCCTCCGATCGCTGAAGAGACCCCTGCGGCCCTGCCGGAGCGCAATCCCTGGCAGGCCGATCCTTCACAGTTGGTCGAAGAGGCCGCAGTTGCGACAGAACTTGATTTTCCGGCCCCTGCCGGCGAAACCTACGCAATCACGGAAGTCGAGACCGGCGAGGTTCAATTCACAGGTGACCCGATCAGCCTGACCCTCAAGGACGCCGACATCAAGGATGTTCTGAAGACCTTCTCGGCACTGACACAACTCAATATCGTGATCGATCCCGAAGTCAACGGATCGGTGACCGTCGAATTGCGTGACGTTCCCTGGGACCAGGCCCTTGACCTGATCCTGCGGATCAACGGTCTGGATTACCTGTTGGAGAATAACGTTCTGAGAGTTTCCACGGTCAGCAAGCTGACCCGTGAGAAGAACGAGAGGGCGGCCTATTTGGCCCAGCAGGAAGTTGCCCAGCCGCTGAAAACAGTGGTCAAGCCAGTGTCGTACGCGTCGGCATCAGACGTTGCCGGCCTGTTGTCCGGCGATTCCTACTTGATGTCGGACAGAGGTTCGGTCGTCGTCGATAATCGCACCAATACGCTGATCATTCGGGATACCATTGACAGGGTCGAAGGTGTGCTTCGCCTGATCGACACTTTAGATCTGCCCACACCTCAGGTGGTCATCGAAGGTCGAATCGTCGAGACGACCCGTACCTTCTCACGAGAACTGGGTGTCAGCTGGGGCTTCCAGTCGATTAACGACGCAGCCCATGGCAATGCGACCGGACTGCGTTTCCCCAACTCGATCGAAACCAAGGGTGGTGTCCGCCTGCCCGCATCAGAAAGTGCCGCCGGATTCCTGGCGATGACCTTCGGGGATATTCTCAATACTTTCAACCTGGACTTCCTCCTGTCTGCGGCCGAGAGCGAGGGCGTGGCGAAGATCATCAGCACGCCAAGAATCACCACCCAGAACCTCAAGGCTGCGTCGATTCGATCGGGGTTGCAGATTCCGGTTCAGACCATCGCCAACAACACCGTGACGGTGCAATATGTTGATGCGACCCTCAGGCTCCAGGTGACCCCGCAGATCACCGCCGAGGGCACCGTCAACCTCAAGATCGATATCAAGAAAGAACAGCCCTTGCAATCGGGCATCATCACCGGCGGCAACAACGCGCCGATCTTGACGCGTTCCGCCACGACAGAGTTGCTGGTTCGAGACGGTGGGACCACGGTCATCGGCGGTATCTACACCATCGACGACCAGGATCAGGACAATCGAGTTCCCGGACTGTGGAAGATTCCGGTGCTCGGCAAACTGTTTCAACAAAATGCCATCAACCAGCGGCATGATGAGTTACTCATCTTCATCACGCCGCGTATCGTGAAGTACTGAGGGAGGGGGATCATGTATCGCCTGCTAACCATTTGTGTCCTCGCCGGACTGGCGGTTGCCGTCGGCTGCAGTGGCGGATCGGCCCTGGATAACGATAACGCCCAGGTCTTCTTGACCGTTGAGATCGAGGAATACAACCCCGAGGTCAACGTATGCGCCGTCGCCGGTGATCTGACGATTGCCAAGATGAATATCGAGTCCAAACCCAAGGACCCCAACGGGGCTCTGACGGCCAACCAGGATGCCAGCCTCAGGGACTGGGAAGTAACGACTCGGCGTACCGATGGGGGGACGGTCACGTCACCGGATTGGTACAACACGACTCCGGTCTTCGTTCCGGCAGGTGGAGCGGCCAACTTGGAAAACTACCGGATCTATCCCGAGGAATTCCTCGACGATCCACCTTTCAACTATCTGTTCCCTGAGAACGGCGGCATTGATCCCGAAACGGGTCATCCTTTCGTTCGCGAGGGGTTGCGCCTGGTGATCCATGGCCGCGTCGTCTCGGGAAAAGAAATCTCGACCCAACCCGTGGAAGTCGGATTCCGCTTCCAATGCAATTGATAGGGGGTCTGAAACCATGACCAAGTACCTCAGCATAATCGTACTCGTAGCGACCATTGTCGTTGCCGCCTGTTCCGGCGGTGGATCCGGAGCAAGCGCGCCGGCGCCGGCGGTCACAACAGCCGCATGGGCTATTTCTTCCTTTACTGCCTCGGATACCGAACCGTTTGTCGGTTCGGTGGTGGCAATCACCGCCAGTGCCACCAAAGACGGCGCAGCGGTGCCGGATGGAACGACGATCGAGATTTCGGTTGCCTACGCCGGCAGCGAAGACGAACCGGAATTCGGTTTGGGTTCGATCGGTACGACCACCCATCGTCTTGCGTCTTCGGGCGGTACCGTGACCACCAGCCTGGTGGCCAATACTGTTGGCGCTTACAACCTGGTGGCGAAGGTCAGTACGGCGTCAGTCGGCTTGACGGTGACATACAAGCACCGGGATCCCTCCGGAACCCTTCAGATCTTCCAGCCCTTGTTGCCCAATATGGGTTCTCTCAACGGTGGAGAGCAGGTGACGTTGAATGGTAAGGCCATCGTCACCCCTGTCGAGGTGGATTTTGAGGTCAATGGGCAGACCTACCCCGGAATCATCGTAGGTGGTACGCCGAGCGATCCGCCCACCGGACTTGGTCAGATCATCGTTCGGACCCCCTACATCAGCAATCTGACAGATGAGGAACGGCTCCAGGACTGGCCGTCAACCGTGACGGTCAAGGTGGGTTTGGGGACTGCCGATGAGCAGACTGAGACCCTTCCTGGTGCATTTACATTCCAGGCCGGTTCTTCCGGGCCGCAGTCGGCGTTGCCGGAACCCAATATTTATCTTGTGATCCCCTCATACGGTCAGAGTGCAGGCGGCCAGCAGGTCACCATCCTGGGCCGGAATTTCCGCGCGACCGTGACCGATATCGACGGTAACGTCACCGACACGCCAGTGGCGGTTGATTCGGTGACCTTCGGCGGTATCGACAGTGTCGTACTTTCGGTATCGGCGGACGGCACCCAAATCGTTGCCATGACCCCAAGATGGAGTACTGGCCCTCTGGATGCGGACGCGGCAGTTGACGTCGTCGTCACAACCTCGTTTGAGTCCAATGGACCCTTTACGGCGACGCTGACCGGTGGCTTCGTCTACCTCGCAGATGAGCCGACCCCTGAAATCACTGCGCTCGCACCGACCGGCGGACCGATCGACGGTGGAGAACAGGTGACCATCTTCGGTCACGGCTTCCAGGCAATGGCACAGGTGACCTTCGGCACCCTCGAAGCGATCGGTGTCCAGGTCAACGACGACCAGAGCCTGGCCGACCAGGACACCATTATCTGTGTCACGCCCGACTACAGCCAACAGGGCGACGAACCCCCGGTGGCGGTTGATGTCGTCGTCAGGAATGTCCTGACCGGCAAGGTGTCGGGCGCGGCGACTTACACCTATGGCGACAACCTCTACATCAGCGGGAACACCCCGTCCGAGGGTGGCGCGGGCGACAACATCATCATTTACGGATCAGGCTTCGAAGCACCCTTGCAGGTGGACTTCGCTACCATCCGGCTCGACGTGCTGTCGGTATCCGGAACCGAACTCCTGGTTCGTTTCCCCGTAGACACGCCCCCGTCGTGTGCCAATGTCACCGGCAGCTTCACCGTCACCCTGCTGGAAAGTGGGTCAGTCATCGATGGTGGCGCCTTCACCTTCCTCGGTTCCAACCCCCAAATCTTCGGTGTTGAACCGATCTTTGTCGAAGAAACCGGCGGCGGCCCAATGACGATCACGGGTGAATATTTCAACCCAGACCTGATCGTAGCGATCAACGGCTATCGATTGTTGTCCAATCTTGTCACCGTAACCGGAACAACCCTCATCGAGGTGGCCGCCACTCCCAACATTGATCTGATCGGTCTGACCTGGGATACCTCGGCGTGTGTCGATCCAAACGGATTGCCGGGCGTCAGGATCGTGCCGACCCCGGTTGATGTCACGGTAACCAACGTTCCCGGCAACTGTTCCGACACCCTCGCCGGCGGCTTGGTGTATGAGCCTCTGAATCAGGAATGTTTCGTCGGGTTGGTGGTTTCTCCTCCTGTCGAGGATTTCGGAACGGTCAACGTCGATGCCACACCGTACGTGCCTAAAACTCGTTCCTTCACGGTCCGAACCCATGGGGCGGTCGCAGTCAACATGCTGGCGCCGACATTCAGCAACCCAGCGTATTCGACCGTTCAGGGCTATACGGTTATTGATCCATTGACCGAGGTGACCTTCAGTGTTGACTTCGCTCCCACGGCCGCTGACATCGTCGGTGGGGCTGATACGGTCATCGATGCGGTGATGAGCATCACGGCGACCGGCGCAGGCATTCCCAACCTGACGACCACAGTTGATCTGACCGGCACGGCGCACCCGTTCCCGGTCATGTCAGCCCCGGCAGCTCTGGCAATTAGTTGCCCTGCTGGATCGACCTGTACTGAAGATGTCACCGTTACCAATGACGGCTCGGCGCCGTTGACCTGGACGGAAGCCATTACTGGTGATGCCGAGTTGACCGTCACGGCATCAACCGGAGGAGCAGCTGCCGGTGGTGGAACAGGGACCATCACCGTTCAGGTTGATGCAACTGCCGCCGGAAGTCCCGATTCATTCACGGGCACCCTCACGGTTACCGCCGGAGAGGCAGATGCACAGGGCAGCCCAGTTGTTGTCACAGTGAATGCTGACGTCCCCTAGAATAAATTTATCCCCTCGCCCACCAGGGCGGGGGGTATAGAATTTATATATGAACCAACGCATAGACGAACTCCGCATCCTCCTCCGGGACGATCCCTCCTCGAGACGGTTCTTCCTGTTCGGTGATCTTCTTCGGAAGGCCGGGGAGTTGGATGAAGCTGAGGAGATCCTGACTGGTGGTCTTAAACACCACCCGCGCTACGTCGCGGCATGGGTGTCACTGGGCCGGATCCAGTTGAACAAGGCGCAGTTCTCCGAGGCCGAACGCTCCTTCGCCAGGGCCCTGGAACTGGACCCCGAAAATGCCGTGGCCGCCCGGTTGATCGGAGAGACGGCAGAGCGGATAGGTGAGTGGGTCAGGGCCATCAAGGCCTTTAAACTGGCTCGGGCTTTGAATCCCGGGGACGCCGACCTCGAGGCCCGGATCGACGCGATTGAACGGCGTCTGGCGGGTGGGCCCGATGCCTTGGACCATGAATCGCTGGATAGTTCGATCGAGGTTGTGCCGCCGGAACTTCCCAAAGCCCCAGCCCCGGTTCAACCACTGACACCACCTGAGCCGCTGATCGTAGATGAGCCGTTCCCCGATGTTGTGGAACCCTTCCCTCAAGCTGTTACGGCGAGCCGTCCTCGTGAGGTCATTTTGATCTCTGAGGATGATCCCTTTGCCGTGACCACGACTGATGACACAGCGGTCTGGATGGCTGCGGATGATGTCTTCGCACACCCGGAGACCTCGTTTGACTGTGCAGCGGACGATGTCTTCGGCGCCGAACCCCTTCCCCTTCCCCCACCCGAGCCCCCACCCGTTACCGTTACCGAGCCCGAGCCCCCACCCGTTACCGTTA
>JAOZPW010000414.1 GCA_029932545.1 Thermoanaerobaculales bacterium
CGGGATTTTCGCTTGGGCGAAGAGGGGAAGGCGATCGGCCCTGACGCCAAGGCCCAGGTAACAGCCGTGTACCAAGGCGGAATACCGATCGGCCTGAACACCGTCGTGCTCTCCACCCAGCATTCTCCAGAAATCGCGGGTTGTGACCTCGAGGAACTCATTCGCGAACTGATCGTCCGCCCCGTCGTCGAGCACTACGCTCTCGAGATGCCGAAGCGGCTGCTGGTCAACCCCTCCGGCAGCTTCACTGAAGGCGGTCCCATTGCCGATGCCGGTCTTACCGGGCGCAAGATCATCGTCGATACCTACGGCGGAGCGGGCCGGCACGGTGGCGGCGCCTTCTCCGGCAAGGACGCCACCAAGGTCGACCGTTCCGCAGCCTACGCTGCCCGGCAACTGGCCAGGGCGGTCGTTGCTGCAGGCTTTGCCGAGCGCTGCGAAACCCGCCTCGCCTACGCCATCGGGCGATCTGAACCCGTTGAACTCAGCCTGGAGACCTTCGAAACCGCAAATCTCCCGCACGACGAGATCCTCCGACAGGTCAACCCCGAAGGCCCCGATGCCTTCCGCCCTGCCCGAATCATCAAGCGCCTGAACCTGCGCCGTCCGATCTTTCAACCGACCGCCACCTTCGGCCACTTCGGCCGGGACGAATTCCCATGGGAACAGTGATGGTTCAGGATTCGACGAAAACGCGGAGGAGATCTCTTTGTAGCGACGGGCGTCCCGCCCGTTGCCCCAGCCGGCTCAATGCCCAGCGAACTCCCAAGAGAAAGCCTCCGCAAAGACACGGAAAGGAACTCAACAATGACCCTATTCATAGACACCGGTGAAATGAGCGAAGGCGAGAAACTCAAGAAACAACTCCAAGCAGAACAATGGGCCCAGACCATCCGATTGAACGAAGAGCTGATCCTGCATCCATTCAGCCACGAGATCGTCAAAACGGCCATCCATCATTTCGGCTCGAAGCACCGGCCGTGGATGCCATACGCCCATGACGAGTACGACGTCATTCTGGTGGCCGATTCCGAAGCGATGAACGGCTACGGGCTCTATGATCCGGAAGAGGACTGGAGCAAATTCAAAGTCCCCGGCACCTGGCGCGAGTGGGCGAAAGAACGCGGCCAATCGATGGAGGACTTGGCAGCTGAGTGGGATCTCGAAGAAGAACTGTTCGACGCCGAGCTCGATTCCGAACTCTACTTCGACAGCCTTGGCCCAATTGCTGGGCCACAGGGGTCGGCCTACTTGATCCTGGAACGGATCCTTGGGACCTACCAGGCCGATTTCCCGATTGGTTCTCTCTCGCTGATTGCCGGGGACAGCCCGATGAACAGCCTTCACTACGCCGAGATCAGGCCGAAGGTCGCCCTGACCTTTCTCCAGATCTACCTCGACTGGAAAGAAATCGGCATCAAGATCGTCCTGGAAGACGAGTGGATGAAGATGAAGGAGGCGCCCCATGAGTAGTGATGTCGTTCGTTCCGCCGGCTCCAAGTGTGACGTTGAGGTGTTCTTTCGTCCCTATATTGTCGAACGGCTGATGCCGGCTGTGTATCGGCGGGTCGGGGTTCCCGAAGGCCTCAATGCCGGCGCGTTGATCGAGGTTGTGCGGAGCCGCAGCAGCAGTCTGAATAGGAGGATGTGCCTCGTGCTCGGGCCCGAGGACTGCTGGTACCTGGAACCCGACGGGAGCATGAAGTGGTCAGATGACCCTCCGAGTGGAGGGGTAATCATTAAGCCCTGAACTGAATTTCCGACCGACCGACACCTTCGGCCGCCTTGGCCGGGAAGAGTTCTCAAAGGAGCAAACATGTCTAGTAAGCAAGAAATCTTCTTTGACCCGTGGATGAAACACTGGGGTGACGCTGAAGCAGTCCCTGACGACGCCGAATTCCTGTGTTCTTTTGACCTGGACGTGGCTATCGATTTCGTGGCCGAGTCTGCATACATCCGTCATACCGACACGCGCAGTGAATTGTGGATTGAAAATGAGTTTGGTCGAGGACCGGCGAAAACGAGACGAAGAGCGGAGGAACCAACCGTGAATGGGAGGCGTTGAGGAGCGCGGGGCTCTGAGCCCACGCTGATCCCTCTGGGATCTCATGCCTGCGGCATGGTCGCCCTGCCGGGCGACGCGCGATGTCCCAGCCCCGCAACGGAACCGTTCCGCGGCCCGTATTGGGCCGCAGTACCGGTCATAATCATCGAGCAGGGAGGGATGATGATGGATTCGAAAACACAAACCGCGTATGAGGCCGAGGATGCCGGGATTCTCTTCCGCGCCCAGGGATGCCTGCTCGGTCAACTCGCCGGGGATGCGTTGGGCAGCCTGGTGGAGTTTCAGACCCCGGAGCAGATACGACAGCAGTACCCGAATGGAGTCCGGGAACTGGTCGACGGGGGCACATGGAACACCATCGCCGGACAACCGACCGATGATTCCGAGATGGCGCTGCTGCTGGCCCGAATGTTGGCGGATCAGGGAAAGTACGACCCTCAAGAGGCCCGCAAGGCCTACATTTATTGGCTGGATTCAGGACCCTTCGACTGCGGCGCGACCGTTTCAAGTGGGCTCCGTGGTCGAGCCAACCCCGATAGTCAGGCCAACGGCGCCATGATGCGCA
>JAOZPW010000415.1 GCA_029932545.1 Thermoanaerobaculales bacterium
CGCAAAGTCGCCAAGGCGCAAAGACGCAAAGGGAAATATTGAAAAGTCGAGAACCCAGACCCGAAGGAAAACGCCCAACCGCCCGACCGCGATCTCCCCCCCTCTGTCAGCAAAAGCTGGGGCCTTCGAGTAGCGAACAACCCGGGAGATCAGGATACCGATGGCATACTCATCTCCCCCTCTCCCCCTCTTCTGCATCCCAGCGTTTTTCTCCTTGACGGGCGCTGCTTCTGGGCGTATAAAGCCCGCGGGTGACCAGGAGGCACGAAGCCTCGGGCGTTTAAGGAGACCGATCATGAGCAAAGAGTTCAATGCATTCGAGATGGCGCAACGTCAGTTTGACGGAGTCGCGGAAAAATTGGGGCTGGACGAGGGCATGCGTGAGCTGCTTCGCTGGCCGCAACGGGAATACCATTTCACGATTCCGGTCAGGATGGATGACGGGTCGGTCAAGGTCTTCAAGGGCTTCCGCGTCCAGCACTCGGATTCCCGAGGTCCTTCGAAGGGCGGAATTCGGTTTCACCCCCAGGAGACAGTCGACACTGTGCGCGCTCTGGCGACCTGGATGACCTGGAAATGCGCCGTCGTGGACATCCCGTTGGGTGGTGGCAAGGGGGGTGTTATCTGTGATCCCCACGACCTTTCGGCTCGCGAGCAGGAGCAGATCTGCCGCGGATGGGTTCGCCAGGTGGTGCGTAATATCGGTCCTGTACAAGACGTTCCGGCGCCCGATGTCATGACCAATCCCCAGCATATGGTCTGGATCATGGACGAGTACGAGAAGATCATGGGAGGTCACTATCCCGGCGCCATCACCGGCAAACCGGTCGAACTCGGGGGATCCCTGGGGCGCACGGAAGCGACAGGTTACGGTGTGATCTACACGGTCCGTGAGGCTCTCAAAAGAATGAATATTCCGGTCGAGGGCATCAAGGCCTCGATGCAGGGTTTCGGTAACGTCTCCCAGTACGCCGCCAAGCTCCTGATTGAGATGGGTGGAATGGTCGTCGCGGTGTCCTGTTGGGACAACGACGATCACAAAGCCTACACCTACCGCAAGTTGGAAGGCATCGACCTCGACTTCCTGCTGTCGATCACCAACCGTTTCGGTACGATCGACCAGGCCAAGGCCGCAGGGGCCGGCTATGAGCAGTTGGAAGCCGATGCGTGGATCGAGCAGGATGTCGAAATCCTGATCCCGGCCGCGCTGGAGAACCAGATCACCGGCGACACTGTCACCAGGATCCATCCCAGCGTCAAAATTGTCGCCGAGGGCGCCAACGGTCCGACGACACCTGAGGCCGACGCTGTGCTCAAGGAGCGAGGCATTTTTGTCATTCCTGATTTCCTGGCCAACGCCGGTGGCGTGACGTGCTCCTACTTCGAGCAGGTTCAGTGCAACACCAACTTCTACTGGCCCAAGGACGAAGTCTTGGAGCGCCTGGATCAGAAAATGGTGCAGGCCTTCCATGCGGTTGCGGATCTCAGCGAAGAGACCGGGGAATACATGAGGGATGCCGCCTATATGATCGCCATCCAGCGGGTGGCGACCGCGTGCCATCTGCGAGGGTGGGCATAGGGGGGAGCTATCAGCCGTCAGCTATTAGCTATTAGCTATCAGCTTTCAGCTATCAGTAAGATCAGTCGGTCCGGGGTAACCCGGGCCATTTTTTTTGGCCAAACGGTTTGGGAATTCAAATAAACCGAAAGAAAACCGAACAGATAGAAATGCAGAGACGCAGAGACCCAGAGTTCAGCAGGCCGGTGGTACGGAACGATACCGAAGATGGTAACCGTATCCGGCATAGCGAGAAACTTAAACCTGGTCTCTCTAAATTGAATTGGGAACCCCATATTCAACAACAACACAGGCTTCAAGGTCCATTTCCAGTGTGTCCGTCTCTGCGTCTCTGCGTTAATTTTTCGTTTGATTCCTGCCGGGTTGGTGAAACCAGGGCGGGTTTTTTTCGAAGAAGGAGTAACTGATACGGTCGGATGGCAATGGAGGTAGGGATGAAATCAACGACCGGCAAGGCGTCTTTTGGCCTTCAGGGCTGTCTCGAGACCTGCCGGAGGTGTGAGCATCTGGTGCTTCTCTTGAGTGATTCAGCCACCGACCGGCACCTTTTCGAAGTCATTGGACCTCATCTGAGACACTGCCTCGACCACTTCAGGAGTCTGCTGAAGGGTTTGGAAAGCGGGACAATTGACTATGAAGCCCAAAAGGGGGATTCAGGGATGGTGACTGATCCGGATCTCTTTCTGGCGGCGCTGTACCGTGTGACGGCGGAACTGGCCGGACTTGAGGGTATTTCAACCACACAGGCTGTAGATGTTGTGCAGGCGGCGGCACCGGACACACAGCCGGTTTCGGTCGGATCCACGCTGGAACGGGAACTGATCTTCCTTTCCTCTCACACGATTCATCACCTGGCTCAGGTGATCGAGGTCGCGGAGGGCCGGGGCGTGAGTGTTCAGTCTGATCTCGGAATGGCCTTCTCGCCATCGATTCATCCGAATCGTCAGGAAATCGCGACTCTCTGATGTATGAAAACACGCCAGGATCTCCTGACGGCAACTCTCGCGCTCGGTCGCCAGATTCTCCCGATCCTGCTGCGTCAGTACCTCAA
>JAOZPW010000134.1 GCA_029932545.1 Thermoanaerobaculales bacterium
CCACTGATCTCTTCGGCCGTTTGTATGAAGTCGGCGGTCGTCATTGCTTGGCCGTCAAAACGCTGGTGCACGGTGCGCATCACCTCGAGGAAGGTCTCATTCCCCAGCAAGAGCCTCAACTGATGCAGGGCAAATGTGCCCTTGATCCGGGGCACGAGGTAGGGACCGTACTGGTCGTAGGCACGATGGGCCTCAAGCGCCGGTAGATCACCTTCCCGCGACACCGTGTAGAGGAATCGATTCTCCAGGGCGGCCAGTTCGTCGGCCAGGGCCTCGGCGGCTTCTGTCGGGTCCTCTTCGAGACCATCCAGCAGACGCCAGTAGGCTGCCGTCGCACTGATGAACCAGCTCTCAGCCTCGGTCGCCGGCCACACGGTACCGTGCCACAGATCGTCACTGTCGATCTCGAAATCCTCCTCGACCTCACCAAGGACCATCTCCAGATCGTCGTCGGCCGCATCGTCGTCATCTGTCGGCCTGAGTGCCTTGAGCCGGTCGGCGACAAAGATGGGAGAAACAACCGAATATCCCGTACTGAGGTGCGGCTCGGCACCTGGAAGATCGGGCAGGATCCGCCAGCCCTTGGTCGGAAACTTCTCACGCAGGGTTACTTTGCCGTGGTGGGCCAGAAAGACCATCTCTTGTGCCATCTCCGATGTTGTGATCTTGCCGTCGCAGGCATGGGCGCGGTTAATTGGCGACGAGGCCCACAGTCGAACGGCCTTCTCGGCGTCGATTGATCCCTTGTTCTCCTGATAGAAATGATTGAACGCGATGTCACGATTCCACGGTGAAAACATCAAATCGAAGGGCCGGTCGTCCGGTTGTGCGATATATTCCTTGCGGACCTCCGGGTCGCGGGCGTTGTTATTGGCCCACAGAAAACCCGGTGTGCCGAATGGATCCATGTCTTCGCCCGTCCGCCACATCTTCTTGCTATGGGTACCCAATAGCAAGATGGCGACCTCGCCGGTCTTCATGTCGGCGATCGGCCAGTCGTTGGTATACATGCCGTTGTTCTTCTCCCACAGGATGCGCTCGACATCATCGATCGACGAGGCGTACTGGGCCGCTTTTCGAGCCCTGTTGGACTGAGGGGTCGAATCCGCCTCATACGGCGTCTGCATCACCGTGGTCTCGCCGAAAACTATACCCGCCTCGTTGAGGTAGAAATCGGCGCCCGAATGAATGCCACCAGGAAATGTCTGGTAGACGAGCCGATGGCCCGTACTGGGTTCGACATCACAGATGACATTCCAGTGCACCCCGGCGAAACCGCCCCACATGAAGATCTGGCCAAAGACGACTTGACCACCTGCAGTGGCGGGCCCTGTGGCAGCGAAGGCCGAGCACTTGTGCTGATCGAGATCAACCGCCATCTCCTCGTCAGGAGCAATAAACGCCTGCCCGGTCAGCGAGTTGGGCGTCACCTTGAGGGCATTGTGCAACTGACCGAGATCTATGACAGAGTTGACGGTGACAATATCCCGGTAGTCAACGGTACGACCCCATGCCTCGGCGCCTGCCGCGGCGGCGCCGTCAGCGATCCCCTTCATTTCCGTCAGGTATTCATCGTCGTACTTCCTCAGAAAAATCGCATCAGCCTGGAAACGCAGGCCTTCCCATCCCGCCTCGGGATCATCGCCGTTGGCCAGGACACCCAGCTTGCGGATATACTCGGCGATCTCGCCTGAGACCAGTGAGCCATACTGATGGCCACGATCAAATGGCTCGCCCTCGATGTGAACGAAGATCCAGCCCTTATCGTCGTACCGGAAGCCGGGTCCGGACCACCGGACAGTCTCCATCGGGATGTACTCGGTGATGTCATCGACCGGATCAACCCGAATGTCGTCAAAGAGGGCCGAGCCCCGTGCCGTACCGTTGAAACCCAGGTGAAGCCGCACCCGGTCCGACGCCTGGGTGGCAATGAACAGCGTCTCGACCCGGGTCCAGTCCGCATCACCGCCGACCGCCGGCGAGTGATTGGTGAAGGGGAAGGAGGCCATCGTCAGGCAGGCGGGCACCGCCGTCGGGTATTTCGTCATCGGATCGGACACCGCTCCGATGGTCCTGATCCACCCACTGAGGCGATAGAGTTTGCCAACCTCGAGCTCCACTGGGTCGCTTTCGACCGTGGCACGGCCTTGGGTGCCGACCTCGAGCCCTACGGCACCCACGCCCGTGTATACGCCGTCGGTCAGCGGCACGAGCCCGGCGGTATCCGTCGATCTTTCGGCGATCAGGCGCCATCCGACGATCGAGCCATCCGCACCGAGCTGTTCAAAGCCGGGGTTGGAGACCCCGATTTCGGCCCCAACCGCAGGGATCGACAGCATGACGATAACCAAAAAGACCGCGACCGAACGAAACAAAGAAGTCATCAAACCCTCCGGCCGAACATTGTAGCCGAGGGAGCTGGTAGGGTGGGCCGATTTTGAGGTCGGACTGTTGGGTGAGATTGGATTAAGATAATGGGTGATGTCGGAGAATCCTGATTCTGTTGCCGCGTTGATCCAAGAGAGTTACGAATTGGAGCGGAGCGGTGATGTCGGTTCGGCGGTGGCGGAAGCTCGTCAGGCCCTGGACCTCGCGGTTCGTTACGATTATCAAAGGGAACGATCCGCCGCTCTGGTGTGCCTCGCCTATCTCTACAATCACATGGGGAAATTTGAGCAGGCCCTGGAACTGGCCGAGGAAGCCGTGGGGCTATCTGCGTCTTTCCCCAG
Source organism: Thermoanaerobaculales bacterium (assembly GCA_029932545.1). GTDB lineage: Bacteria > Acidobacteriota > Thermoanaerobaculia > Thermoanaerobaculales > Sulfomarinibacteraceae > DAOWGJ01. The sequence goes on from JAOZPW010000134.1 coordinate 2,730, forward strand.
GGTTCATGTCGACGCCCTGATGACTCGAGGCGTTTGTCTCAGCGACATCGGCGATCTTGACCGGACCGAGGACTCCCTGCTCAAGGCCATGGAGTTGGCCCGTGAAGAGGGCTATCGGGAGGCCCTGCAGAAGTGTCTCCACGTACTGTCCGCGGGTGTCTATATTCCGCGGGGGAGTTTTGAGTTGGCTGTCGCGGCAGACGAGGAAAGTCTGGAGATGGTGGACTCCCTTGGGCTCGAGGATCTGCGATGGTTTCCACTAGTGACTCTGGGATGGGTGTACTGGGTCACCGGGAAACGGCAGAAGGCCCTCAAGACGCTCGATCGCCTGGAAAAAGCGGTTCAACCCTATTCGCTGGGCGAGGGCTATTTCTGCTGCCTGGCGGCTGACCTCGCCCAGGAAAGCGAAGACCCCGAGACGGCGATTCCCCTCTACGCCAAGGCTCGGTCCATTGCCGATTTGATTGGTGATCCGGGTTTGGGCGCCGAACTCCGGACCGGTCTCAGCCGATATCATCGCCGATTCGGGAGTGTTTCGACCGCGTTCACCTGGGCCTGTGATGCCGTCAGTGTTGCCGAGAGGGCTCATTCCAGTCCGACGCTCGGCTGGGCCCTGATCGAGAAGGCCCGGTGCCGGTGGGTTCTTGGTGATGTGGATGACGCCGAAAGGGACTTTCAAAGGGCCGGGGATCATACCCGAACACTTGGCGCCCGCTTCGACGAGGCCAGAATCCAGCTATTGTTGAGTGCCCTTCTCTTTGACCAGGACAACTCGGCCGCAGGTCAGATGCTTGCCGAAACTGTTCGAACCATCCGAAGCGGTGACTTCTGGTTTCTGGTCGAGACTGAGAGACCGTTGGTCTTCCCGCTGCTCGTCCATTTTGCAGCCGGTTCCGATCCGATTGCGGCCGATGCCGCTGCCGAGATGCTTGAGCAGCTTGAGAAATTGCCGCCACCCCCCCTACGGATTGTCACCTTGGGGTCCTTCGAGGTGCGCATGGGTAAGCGGCTGATTCCACCCAAAAACCTCAAGCGGCGCCGTTCCGGAGATCTTCTAGGACTCCTCCTGATCAGTCCGGGCGCTGGGATCGAGATGGATCGAGCGATGGAATGGCTCTGGCCTGAGAAAGACCCACGAGCCGCCACGGCCAATCTCCACCAGGCGACGTCGGCTCTCAGACGGGCGCTCGAACCCGATCTTCCCGAGAAGTTTCCCTCCCGGTATCTCAAGGTCCATCAGGGCCAGATTTCCCTGCGGTTGCCGGAGAATTCATGGATTGATTTCATGGAATTCGAGGTCCTTCTTGAAAAAGGAGATTTTGTCCAAGCCCTCGGCCTCTATGGCGGCGACCTCTTCGGAGGGAACGCCCTCACGGACGATGCCGTCATCATGCGTGAGCACCTGAAACAGCGTGCCGTTCACGCGGCATTGAAGACTGCGGTCGGTGAGATGGAGAATGGGAATACCGAAGCCTCACTCGATGCATGTCTGATCGCACTGAGATTGGAGCCCTGGCAGGAGAACGCGGCCTTGATGGGGATGCAGGCCCTGTTGGCCCTGGGCCAACGGGCCGGCGCCATTCGTCTCTATCAGAAACTGTGTCGTTGCCTTGAGGAAGAACTCGGAGTCAAACCTCAGCAGGATCTTCAGCAGTACTATCGTTCAATTCTGTAGAAATCTATACCTCCACATGGCATCACCTCGAGCGACAAGAGCCGCTGTCAGTCATTTGTCAGTCCCCTTCGGTATCTTGGTTTTCGGATTGAGCCAATGAATTTCTTGGGGGAATTATGAGACAGATTCAATCCTGCGTACTCCGTCTTCTGGTCGATCCCGACCATCCGTCGGATTTGCGGGGAATGGTCAACCTCGTCGAGGATGATACCGAGTATTCCTTCAGGGATGGGCAGGACCTCGTCCACCTCCTGAAGGAACTGAATGCAGGCCTCATTTCCCGGGAACACAATGAACAATTGAAGGGGGATTCGCGATGAGAACGAAAACACGAGGGACCCGTCTCGCCCTTGCGTTGGCAGTATGGCTTTCGTCGCCCTGCGTTCTTCAGGCGACCGGCATCAGTGGAACGGTAACGGCCGAGGGCGCCTCTGGCATCGAAGGCATCGAGGTCCGAATTCTGAATACCGTCGGGACCTTTTTCAACCTGGTGATGACCGATGCCTCCGGGGCCTATGTTTTCGAGACCCTGGATGCAGACTCCTACCTGCTTTGGACGAAAAACGGCGAGGGATTCATCGACGAACTCTACGACGACATCCCCTGTGCCGGAGGGTGTAACCCCTTCGAAGGTACGCCGGTTTCGGTCGGTGCCGGACAGGATGTCACCGGCGTCGATTTTGTCTTGTCGACAGGGGGACGGATCGCCGGGACGGTGACCGACGAGGCAACGGCCGTACCGATCGAGGGACTGGAGGTCAAGATCTACGACACATTGGAGTCCCTGATTGCTCTTGGGACGACCTCGGCATCGGGCGACTACCTCTCGGCGACGGGACTCCCGGCGGGAGACTACTTCGTCCAGACCTCAAACGACGTCGGCTACTTCGACGAAGTCTACGACGACATTCCGTGCCCCGCTGCCTGCGACGTCACCGTGGGTGACCTCGTCACGGTGACCCTGGCCTCGACAACGACGGGCATTGATTTTTCGTTGTCCGCCGGCGGCCAGATCGCGGGAGTGGTGACCTCCAGCGGTGACGGTGCTCCGATCGACCGGGTGAGGATCGACGTCTACGATGCCGGCGGCGGATGGACTACCTCGGCCACACCTGACGCCGGCGGCGCCTACGTCACCGAAGCGGGACTCTCCCCCGGGACCTACTTTGCCCTGACGGACAACTGGTGGGGCCATGTCGATGAACTCTATGACGATCTCCCGTGTTATGCGGGATGTTCCCCTGTTGCCGGTACTCCGATCGTCGTGACATCTGGTACGACCTCCGGCATTGACTTTGCCCTCGATCCAGGAGGGTGGATCACAGGCGTCATCACCGACGGCACGACCGGATTGCCGATCGAGGATGCCGGGGTCGAGGTCTTCACCGAAGATGGACGCCGCATCATGACGGCCTTGGCCGATGCTTCCGGCATCTACTGGGCCTCGGGCCTGCCGACCGGCAACTTCATCCTCAGGGCCTACAGTTGGGCGGGCTATCTGGCTGAGTTGTACGACGACGTTGTGTGCCTTGACGACTGTGATTTCTCGGAGGCCACACCCGTTGCCGTCATACAGCCGGCGATTACCTCGGGGATTGATTTTTCGCTCGAAACCGGGGCCGTGATCAACGGCACGGTGACCCACGAGGCTTCGGGGAGTCCGATTTCCAATGCCGACGTCCTGATCCTTGACGATGAGGGGATGCCGATCGTCGATGCAATCGTCGATCAATTCGGCAGCTTCGACTCGGGCGCCATACCTGCGGGAACCTATTTTGTTCTCACCGACTCCTGGGGTGACTGGATGGTTGACGAGGTCTACGACGACATTCCCTGTGCGGACTTCTGCGAGCCGGAGAACGGAACCCCGATCGTGGTTGCGGGGGGCCAGACCGCTACACTGATCATACAGTTGGGTCTTGGAGGAGCCATTGCCGGCTCGGTGGTTTCCCAGACCGGGACGCCTGTCGTCGATTGTGACGTTCACGTTTTTGACGACCAGGGAGTTCTGGTCACGGTTGCATTCAGCGACGAGAGCGGCGACTTCTCCGTTGGCAGTTTGCCTGGTGGAAACTATTTCCTCTTGACCCACAACTACGACAATCTGGTTGATGAGTTATGGGAAGACATCGAGTGTGTTCTCAATTGTGATCCAACCTTGGGAACCGCGATCCTCGCCGAACCCGAGGAGACGACCGGTGGTATCGATTTCATCCTCGAGTCGGCTGAGCTTTTCTCGGACGGCTTCGAGTCGGGAAATGTATCGGCCTGGTGATGATGGGCTGATGTCTCACGCGCTCCCAAACAACACACTCGATTACGCCGGTGCGGTGATCGGCGCCGTCTGGGGCTTCATCGACGGTGCGATCGGCGGCTTCGTCTTCGCGTGGCTCTACAACAAGCTTAGCGGCACGCAGTAGCGTACCTTCTCGCCGGACAACTCCAAAGGGGACAGATGTTCTTCCTGTTTTCTGTCGGGTGGAAAATTATAAGGTTTTCATTCTGTACGACATGCGCTCAGGGGTTGTGGTCTGACCACGCCAGGAGGTCGCCTGATTCGAAGCCGTCCGCGAAGAGCAGACTGTCGACCAACCCGGTGTTACGGGCCATCGCACCCCATCCGTCGCCGTCCTGAGCATCACTGCTCGCACCTGGAAACGGGCTCGGCGGAGGTCCCGTCGCCCATGCGGTCACACTGACGCCGGTGTCCGCCACATCGACCGCTGGGTAGACCTGGATACCATCAAGGGCGGTCATCGGCGCCGGGTTGACGAAACCGGTATTGATGCGAAACTCGGCGTTACGAACTGTGCCATCGGCGTTGTACTCCTCGGAGTAGACCTCCGACATTGCGTCGCACGCACCCGAAAGAATAGTACCAATATCACCGTCGGCACAGTCGCTCGCCACCGCAGGATTGACCTCTTGGAAGAGGCTCGACCAGCTGATCACAAAGCCGCCGCCGAGGCCGATAGCCACATCAGGGAAGACCTGCTCCGAGAGGATGAAACTATTCACCTGCCATGCGTCGCCTTGGGCATTACCATCGCTGTCAAAACGCTTGGCGTGGACGGAATTGGCTGAATCGTCCATCGTTCTCGAGGCGCCCGGGGGAGCAACACCGTCACTGCCGGCAGAATGCCAAGTGATCACAAATTCACCCCTGTCGTTGCGTGCGACCCGCGGCATGTCCTGACTGTCAATCGTATAGTCGTTGACACAAATCTCCTTGGTTGGGAAGATCAGCTCATCGGCGTTGCATCCCGGAACAGCTGTGGCACAGACGTCGAAACACTGGCCAGACAGATTGCTGACATCAATCGCTATACCCGATGCGTCGAAAATTCGCGCAAAAATGCCGGAGACATCTCCGTCCTGATACTCATCAGTTCCTCCGGCGCCCGACTGCCAGGTGATCACGAAGTTACCGTCAGAGTCGAACGACGGATCCGGAAAACGTTGGTTTCCGCGGGTCCACCAGTTGGCGATGACATCGGCCCCGTCAACCGGAGTTGAGTCAGCCAGAAAACGCCGGAAATGCACTTCTTTTGTGCCGGGAGTCTGGTCATCGATGCCGGAATCCCAGGCAATAATAAAGTCCCCGTTGTCCATCATATCCAGACGAGGATGTTCGTCCTTGTCAGCAATTATTGTATTGACCTTGAATTCAGCGAAGCGTGGACTGCCATCGGCCGTGAAACCAGATGCGAAAATCTCCAGGTTGCTGCCGGTCGGATCGCTCTCCCACGTGACCACAAAATCGCCGTCGGCATCGACCGCCACGTGAGGGTTCTCCTGGACACCTGTGATTCCCACATTGACCTGCATCTGGGCAAAGAGCCCGATGCCATCGGCCGTGAAACCACGAGCAAAGATGCCCGAGCCGTCACCATCGTACTCGTCAGTCCAGACAATCACGTAGTTGCCGGCGTCGTCTGTATCAATGGCAGGTCCCGCCGGATCATCCGAGGTGAAATTGACGATGTCGACTCCAGACGGAACCGTCTGGTTGCCTGTCGTAGTGCTGTTGACAATGAACTCATCACCCTGGAAGGGCAATCGATCGCCGGCCTCAACGGCCATATAGAAAAACAGGAACGTGACCACGACGACGAAACATAACCTCGATTTCATTCCAGCCTCCATCTCAAAGAATTTTCCCTGCTGAAGATACCATGACAAAATGGTCCTTGGCGTTAGATCCTCCTGGTACCACGAGTTCAGCTCGGCATCCGATCAAGAAAGTCGCTCCTCCAAAGTGCGAGACCCGCCCCTACAGTTCACCATCAGCTTCTGGGACTGAGTCAGCGCCAGAATGCAGAGGCAGATGGCAGCGTCCACGGGGCCGATGTCAGGGCGGTCTTGCCCCTGCCCCTACCGACCCGAGTAGCGCACCTCGCCCCCGACAATCGTCGCCACGACGGTAACGTCCTCGAAACTCTCCTCCGGAACCTTGAGGAGATCATCCGACAACACGGTCAGGTCGGCATATTTCCCGACCTTGAGGCTCCCCTTGTCGTTCTCCTCGAAGACTGCAAATGCTGCACCGAGAGTCATGGCCTCGAGGGCTTCTTCCCGTGTCATGCACTGATCGGGGTAGAACAAGGCGCCGTTCCCCATCTTTCGGGTCACGGCTGAAGAGAACGTCGCCAATGGATCAACCGCCTCGACCGGCGCGTCGGTCCCTGCGGCCAGCACGGCCCCGCTTTCCAGCAGATCACGCCAGACGTAGGCTCCGGCTTCGGCCCTGGCGTCCCCCATACGTTGCGGGACCCACGGTCCGTCAGAAGTGCAGTGGGTCGGCTGCATAGATGCGATCACTCCCATTTGGGCAAACCGCGGAATGTCGTCCGGGCTGAGGTGCTGGGCGTGCTCAATGCGCCAGCGAAGGTCTTCGGCTTCGGGGTGGTTTTCGAACTCAGCCTGGTAGATATCCAGGGTCTCTCGATTGGCTCTGTCCCCGATTGCATGGGTGCAGAACTGGTAACCGTGTTCCATCGCCAGACGCGCAGTCTCGGCCATCGAGTCCAGCGGTTCGGTATTGAGGCCGGCACTGCCCGGCAGATCATTGTAGGGCTCGAGCAACCAGGCCCCGTGGGAACCCAGAGCGCCGTCGATCCAACGCTTGATGCCACGAACGGTCAGAAAGCCGTCACCGGCGCCAACGACCCGAACGGCATCCAGATGCGATTCAATGATCTCGTTGGACTCGTGCAGCATCAGGCTCAACCGGATCTGCAGTTCACCAGCCTCGGCCATGGCCCGGAAACGCCCAGCATCTTTCAAGCTGGACGCAGCATCCTGGAATGACGTCAGTCCATTGGCCAGGCATTCCTCGGTGGCCAAGGCCACTTTTCGCCGGAAGAGTTCGTCGGTGTCCTGGCTGTCAATCACATCCCTCACCAGTTCTTCGGCGGTTTCCCGCAACACCCCAATCACCCGTCCTTTCGAGTCACGGACGATCTCCCCTCCCGGAGGATTGGTGGTGGCCGGCCCAATCCCCGCCAGTTCCATTGCCCGAGTGTTGACGATCGCCGCATGACCACTGGCATGGGTCAGCATTACCGGATTGTCCGGCGACACGGCACTGAGACCGTCGTGGATGGGCAACCCCTCGACAGCTCCCTCCGGCAACTCTGTCCACTTCTCCTGGTGCCACCCACGACCAAAGATCCACTGCCCTTTGGGAGTTTCTGATGCAGCCTGAGCCACCTGATCGACGATCTCCTGCCAGGTCTCCGCCCCCCCCAACTTGAGCTGCATCTGCGCCTTGCCGAC
>JAOZPW010000416.1 GCA_029932545.1 Thermoanaerobaculales bacterium
TCGGTTGGATCTCGGTCAGATGAGGACCCTGGAATTTGAGATAGACAAACGTCTGAGGGAGACTCGGTCCGAGCCTATGGATCTCGAAAACCAGGTGGCCCTGACAAATCGTAACCGGCGGCTGTCGAGGATCGAGGGGGCGATTCGTGTCCTCAGGCATACGTTACAGCTCAAACAGACCGGGAGGATCTAATGCGCTGCGCACATTGTTGGGGCGAAAAATTACTGGAAACTGTTTTGTTCTGGTAGTTTGTAATGATTTTCACTTGGGGTCTCGGCTATGATGACGCACCTGCAAGAGATGTTATCGCCCCTGGAACCCCGATCAAATGATCCGCTTTCAATAACCATGAAATAGCCATATAGAGGCACAATAAGAGAAGCCAAAGGGACCGGTGGGACTGGGTCCTGGAGCGAGGGGTAGGGACATTGCGCATCGCCCCATAGGGCGATCAGTGCTTTCGGCGTTCGCGCAACCTGACCCAGGCATGATAGAGGTCAATCGCGCCGTTGAAATAGCGGGGAGGCTTGGCTTTACCCCGACGCGGGTCTCCTGCCGGGTTGAGAAGTGTTTCCCACTTGATGATGTTGCCTTCGTAGTAGAGAGCTATGAAGGCGCGGAAGAGCCGGTGGCCGAAACGGCCGGGAGGAACCCAAATCGAGCCCGCCAAATCGATGAATACGATCCGTCCGTCGGGGCGGAGAAGCACGTTTCTGTACGACCTGGCGTCGAGATGGAGGAATCCGAGCGCGGTCAGGCGTTCCATCGCCGTACGCAGCATTTCGAGGTAGTCCTCGTACCGGACTGCGATGTCGGAGACGACGGCCAGTGAGATACCTTCGATTTTCTCAATAGCCAGGGAGTCGGCATCAATTCTCCCAATGAATTTGGGAAAGCAGGGCATAGCACCGAGGTAGGAGAAGGCGCGACACTCGTGCCCTACTTCCACGCGCCCGATGAGGCGTCGCCACCAGGAGCGGGCGGCAAAGTCCTTCACCACCATAGGTCCGTCTCCCAAATCGACGATCGTGACGTCAGCCTTGAACGGTGCGCCGCGGGTCAGATATTTCTTTTGTGCGCTGTCGAGTTCTTTGCGGCTAGGCAGGCGAGGGAAACTTGATTCAGATACCCGTTCTGTGGGTAGAGAATCCTGAAGGGGTTTTTCGGTGGGCATCGACTACACTCTCTCCATGAGCGGCATTATTCCACATCCTGCCAGACATCCATTGAGCCGTGTCGGTTAACAGCACATTCATGTTCGAAGATCTCGCCGGGATTGCTCCCGTGCGTTGCATCGAGGGACGCAACGCGAGCAAGGCGGATGTGCTCTTCTACGAGACCAATGGTGTTCGGGTGGCAGTAAAGACCTATGGTGTGAGGGGCTTTCTCATTCGCCATACTCTTGGTCGTTGGCTGATTTTTCGGGAGGCCAGGGCCTACGAGGAGGCAGGCGAGGTCAATGGCCTCCCTGCATTTTTGGGACGATCAGGCCCTTTTGCTCTGGCCACCGAGTGGGTGGATGCGGAACCTCTGAGTTCGTATAGGGGCGTGGTGCTGAAGACAGAGATCTTCGATCGCCTGGCCGGGATCCTCGATGAACTCCACGACAGGGGAGTCGCTCTGGGAGATCTCCACCATCGTGATGTGTTGCTGAATGCCGACGGTGAACTATATGTGATCGATCTGGCGACAGCCTGGGTGCTCGGGGCAAGGCCCTGGCCGTTTCGACGCTTTCTTTTCAGGCGTTTTTGTCAGTCTGACCGGGTCAGTCTTGCGCGGATGCGGGCACGGTTCACCGGTGGGGACGTGGAGGAGGCAGCGATTTCGGTTGGTGAAGTGGCGGCAACATGGCACCGACGGGGCCGGAAGGTCAAGGGGTGGTTGGACCGATTGCGCGGCAAACGGCGCTGACCGTGTTCTCAGGTGGCATCCGAGCGTTGGCTGGGCTATCCTGCATCGGGTTTTGGAGGAGATCAGAATGAGTGAACGCCAGTACAATCGGTTCCTTGGAGTGCTTCGCCTGGTTGCGCTGTTTGCGATCATCGTCGCCCTCATCTACTTTGCCCGGCCCACGCTGATCAGCGTCGTAGTCGGTTTTATTTTTGTGGCCATGGGCGAGGTCGTTCGGTTCTGGTCGGCGGGGCTCCTCCTCAAGACGAAAGAACTGATGACCGCAGGCCCCTACAGCTACACCCGCAATCCGCTCTACCTCGGAAGGCTGCTGATCCTGACCGGCGTGGTGGTCATGGTCAACCTGCCGAACTATCTGAGTTGGGCAGCGCTGGTGGTGGGTTGGGCGTTCTTTATCTTCGGCTACATGCGTCGCAAGGAACGGGTGGAACCTGCGCGACTGCGCGAGGAACATGGAGAGGTCTATGACCGTTATTTTGCGGCGGTCCCGGCGCTCTTCCCGGCCTTTCACGCCTACGAGCATGCGACACCCGCAAAGTGGTCCATGCAGCGAATGCTGCGCAACCGAGAGTACTGGATGGTGATCGGGTTGCTGCTGGTCACGGCGTACCTGCTCAGGCAGGCGTTGATGGGCTAGGAGCGCGTACCGTATTGGCCCCTTGAGGTCACGATTTGCCTCAAGGTG